>NZ_BAABDI010000010.1:0-141656 GCF_039539545.1 Hymenobacter antarcticus
TCTGTACTTTGCTGGATAAGGCGCCGAGTTGCCGGCGTTGTGCGGGCGCACCCGTGTGGTAATTTTCCCATAAATTCGTTCGGTAAGCAGGCGGTAAAGGTACCCCACTATCCTCCGGGACTATACAGCTAGCTCGTTGGTCTGGTCACGAATTTTTTCGGCCTGACGCAGTACTACCTGGTCGCGTTCCTGGTTTAGGTTTCGCACCACCGCCACCCGGATGCCCCTTACCGTATTAGCCGCTCTCTCTTTGGCTTGTTCATTTTCTGCTTGCAGCGTGGTATCTAAGAGACGAAGCGTAAGCCAAGCCCGCCGCTGTTCCTGCCGGTGCTGCCATGCCCCCCAAGCACCCAGCCCCAAAATAGTTATTACAACAACCCAATACAGCGCCCGGCGATTCATGTGCTTGATAAAAAAGGCCATGGGAATGGGGGACAGTTAGGAACTGTATGAAATTCGAGCGGATTGGCAATTTAGGTTTTAAACGGCTTCGTCCCCATCAAATTGCTTTACCCCAGCACCCCGGCCGGCACGTTGTGCAGAATCAGCCACACCAGCTCCCGCAGAATCTCGGCGTCGTCCATCGAGCCGCTTTCGATGCCCTTGCTCTGCGCGTCGGCCCGGCGGATGCTGTGGATGAGGCCCACCACCCGCTCGGCCGGGTACACGCGCAGGGCCTGCTGGTATTCCTTTTGGGCGAAGCTGTTTATAATGCCCAGGCTTTTGAACACGCCATCCGAGGGGTTGGGGCCGGCTTGATGCAGCACCAGCAGCTTGGTAAAGAAGTTGAACAGCAGCGTCAGGTTCGGGATGAGCGGGTTGGCCTTGGGGTTGGCCGCGAAGTAGGCCAGAATGCGGTTGGCCTTGAGCACGTCGCGCTGCACCAACGCCTTTTGCAGCTCGAAAATATTGTAGTCCTTGCTGATGCCCACCATGCGCTGCACCAGCTCCTCGTCGATGGGCTGGCCGGGCTTCAGGTTCAGCACCAGCTTGTCGACTTCGTTGGCCAGCCGCCCCAAATCGGCCCCGATGTACTCGGCCAGCATGGCCGTGGCCTGCCCCGTAATCTGCTGGCCGCGCCCGCGCACGTTGGCCGTGAGCCACTGCGGCACCTGGTTGTCGTAGAGCTTCTTGCTGGTCATGAGCACAACCGGCGAGTCTTTGCCGCTGAGCAGCTTGCCCAGCTTCTTGCGGCTATCCAGCGTCTTGTGCTTGTAGCAAAACACCAGCACGGTGCTGAGCAACGGGTTTTTGAGGTACGCCTCCAGGAACGGCCAGCTCCGCTCCTGCTCCAAATCGGCCACCGTCTGAGCTTCTTTCACGATGACCACCGAGCGCTCGGCCATCATCGGAAACCGCTTGGCCTGGCCCAGAATGCCGGTCACGTCCACGTCCTTGCCGTAGATAATAACCTGGTTGAAACTGCGCTCGTGCTCGGCCAGCACGGTTTTTTCAATCAAATCGGCCACCACATCAATGTAGTACGGCTCCTCCCCCTGCAAAAAATACACGGGCTGAAACTGCCGCTGCTGGAGCTGCTTAAGTATCGCGTCGGCTTCCTGTATCAATGGGTGAAAGGCTGAATGGGTGAATGGGTGAATGAACGGGCGGCACGTTCTTCCACGCTGGCAAAGGTAAAGCCGCCTAGTACCTTTGGGGCCACGTTTTGCGGGTGAATAACGTTTCCATTCACCCATTCACCCATTCAGCCATTCACCCATTGAATCTAATTGAAGAACTGACCTGGCGCGGCATGTACCACGATGCCATGCCCGGCACCGCCGAACACCTCGCGGCCAATGCCCCCATCACCGGCTACATCGGCTTCGACCCCACGGCGGCCTCGCTGCACATCGGCAACCTGGCTACTATCATGCTATTAGTGCATTTGCAGCGCGCCGGCCACCGCCCCGTGGCCCTCGTGGGTGGGGCCACCGGCATGATTGGCGACCCCAGCGGCAAATCGGCCGAGCGCAACCTGCTCGACGAAGCCACTTTGCGCCACAACCAAGCCGGTATTCAGGCCCAGCTGGAGAAGTTTCTGGACTTCTCCGCAGGCCCCACCGGCGCGCTGGTGGTGAATAACTACGACTGGTTCAAGGAAATCGGCTTTCTGGGCTTTTTGCGCGAGGTGGGCAAGCACCTCACCGTAAACTACATGATGGCCAAGGACTCTGTTCAGAAAAGAATAGGCCAATCCAATGACAATTCCCAGGTCAAAGCAATTGCTTCAGAATTGGTTAATCGAAGTCAAAGTCTAAGTTCCGCAGTGTCTGACTTGCGTTCAGCTCATGATAGCTGGACTATGCTTGAGATATCTGAACCTGCTATTCTAGATGATAGAATAGTGGACGTTAATATGGCAACTGAAAATGTCATCAGTTCAATTTCCTCTTTAAACTCAGAATTGAATTCTGAGAATCGGGAAGATTCTCGAAACGGCATCAGCTACACCGAATTCAGCTATCAGCTGCTGCAGGGCTACGACTTCGTCCACCTCAACAAAACGCTGAACTGCACCCTGCAAATGGGCGCCAGCGACCAGTGGGGCAACATCACGACCGGCACCGAGCTCATCCGCCGCCTCGCCAACGCCGAAGTAGAAGCAGCAGCGGCAGATTCCAGCCACTCAGCCACTCAGCCGCTCAGCCACTCCAAAGCGTACGCTTTGACCGGCCAGCTCATCACCAAAGCCGACGGCACCAAGTACGGCAAGTCCGAAACCGGCACCGTCTGGCTCGCCCCCGCCCTGACCTCGCCCTACCAGTTCTACCAATTCTTCCTGAATGCCGCCGATGCCGACGCCCCGCGCCTCATTCGCGTGTTCACGCTGCTCTCACAGGCAGCAATTGAACAGCTGGAAGCCGAGCACGCCGCAGCCCCGCACCTGCGCATCCTGCAAAAGGCCCTGGCGGCCGACGTAACCACCCGCGTCCACTCGCCCGCAGCCACCGAAGCCGCCATCGCCGCCTCCCAAGTCCTTTTCGGCGGTGGCGACCTCGCCTCCCTCGACGAGGCCACCCTGCTCGACGTATTCGCCGGCGTGCCCCACCTGCGCGTATTGCGCGTCGACCTCCCGGACCTCAACGCCGCCACGCTGCTCAGCGACATCACGCTGCATCAGATTTTCACCTCCAAGGGCGAAGCGAAGAAAATGATTCAGCAGGGCGGCGTGAGCATCAACCGCGAGAAAGTGGCCTCGCCCGATGCCCACGTAGCCGCCCTAACCTATTTGGCAGGCAAGTACCTGGTGGTGCAGAAAGGCAAGAAGAACTACTTTTTGATTGAGCTCGTGTAATTCCACCCATTCCCACAGGCATAAAAAAAGGCCCTGCCAATCGGCAGGGCCTTTTTTACTGTCCACGAAATCCGACAAATCCGATAAATCCGAGCGAATCCGTGGTTCAGATTACTTCTTCTTGGCAGGAACAGCCTTCTTAGCAGCGGCCGGAGCAGCTTTCTTAGCAGGAGCGGCCTTCTTGGCAGCAGGAGCAGCCGCGGCGGCACCAGTGTTTTTAGTGTTCTGCACTTCGGTGCGGAACGCCTGAGCCATCGTTTTCAGCTCCTGCATGCCTTTACGGACACGTGTGCCGGCAGCAGCGTTCTGCTTCTCGTAGAATTTCGAAAAGTCGTCTTCGAGCGACATCACGAGGTCCTTCAGTTTGCCAAAATTATTCATTGGGGTTGGGGTTGGGGGTGAAAAATGAGTTAGTAGCGGTGTTAAGCCGGCCCTAATATACAGGGATTTCAAATGCAAGCAAGTTTTTCGCTTTTTTTTAAAAACCCCCTCCCCTGCTTTTAGAGGCCGATTTTGCCAAAAAAAAGGCCATTTGCGCAAAATCACTTGCCTGCCTCCAACTTAGAATAGTTCAAAAACAAAAACGCCGGCCACCCTCTTGGGCAGCCGGCGCGATGTGCCCTGGCGGGCTATTCTAGGCTATTTGGGCCGGGGCCGGGGCCTTGCTGTAAAGGCCCTTATCGAGCTTGGCGGCCATGGCTTCGAAGGCCACAATCGTTTCCTGCACGTCGGCCAGCGTGTGCGTGGCCGTGGGGATGAGGCGCAGCATAATCACGCCCTTGGGCACCACCGGATACACCACAATGGAGCAGAAAATGCCGTGATTCTCGCGTAAATCAAAGGTTAGGGCCGTAGCGTCGGAGATTTCACCGGCCAGCAGCACGGGGGTCACCGGCGATTCGGTGGTGCCGAGGTTGAAGCCTTTTTCACGCAGGCCGCTCTGCAGGGCGTGCACCACGTTCCACAGGTTTTCCTTGAGCTCGGGCTGGGTGCGCAGCAATTCCAACCGCTTTAGCGCGCCGATGACGAGTGGCATGGGCAGCGATTTGGCAAAAATCTGGCTCCGCATGTTGTAGCGCAAATATTCAATCACGCTTTCGTTCCCGGCCACGAACGCGCCGATGCTGGCCATGCTCTTGGCGAAGGTGGAAAAAATTATGTCCACGCTGTCAATAACACCCAATTCCTCGGCCGTACCCGCTCCGGTGGCTCCCATTGTGCCAAAACCATGAGCATCGTCGAGGAGGAGCCGAAATGAGTATTTCTCCTTCAATGCCACAATTTCGCGCAGCTTGCCCATGTTGCCCGACATCCCGAACACCCCCTCCGTGATGACGAGAATGCCACCGCCGGTTTCCTGCGTGAGGCGGGTAGCGCGCTGCAGCTGCTTTTCGAGGTTGGAAATATCGTTGTGCGGGTACACAAACCGCTTGCCCTGGTGCAGGCGCACGCCATCGATGATGCAGGCATGCGACTCGGCGTCGTATACGATAGCGTCGTGGCGGGTCACCAGCGAATCAATTGTGCTCAGAATCCCCTGGTAGCCAAAATTCAGCAGCAAGGCATCGGGCTTGCTCATGAAATCGGCCAGCTCGCTTTCCAACTGCTCGTGGTAGCTCGTGTTGCCGCTCATGATGCGCGCGCCCATGGGATAGCCCATGCCCCAGGCCGCAGCCGCCTCGCCGTCTACACGGCGCACTTCGGGGTGGTTGGCCAGGCCCAAATAGTTGTTAAGGCTCCAGGTTAGCACTTCTTTGCCACGAAATATCATGCGCGGCTTGATTTCACCTTCCAGCTTGGGAAAGGCAAAATAGCCATGAGCGTAATGCGAATGCGAACCCAACGGGCCGCGGTTGGCCGAAATCCGGTCGAAAATATCCACTGAAGAAACGGGAATAAGGTGAGTGTAAAACGCGGGGAAACAGCCTCTGCGGGGATTTTTGGGGCTAGCCAAAACGGGCCTAATCACAAAGATAACCCCCGGCTGCGGTTGTACATAATTTGGGCTTAACAACCGGCAAACGGTCGGCAGGTTTGCTGCGAGCGCCTGGTTTGGGACTTTCTTTGTGTCCTGAACCCGTCCCACCCGCCCGTTTCAATGAAAAAAATCTCCAAACTACTCGTCGCCAACCGGGGCGAAATTGCCCTGCGCGTCCTCCGTTCCGCCAAGGAAATGGGCATTGCCACCGTAGCCATCTACTCCGAAGCCGACCGCAACGCCCTGCACGTGCGCTACGCCGATGAGGCCGTGTGCGTGGGCCCGCCCGCCTCCAAAGACAGCTACCTGCGCGGCGACAAGATTCTGGAAGTATGCAGGGAATTGGGTGTCGATGCCATTCACCCCGGCTACGGCTTCCTCTCGGAGAATGCCGGCTTTGCCCGCGCCGTGCGCGAGGCGGGTCTGATTTTCGTGGGTCCCAGCCCCGAGGCCATGGAAATGATGGGCGATAAGCTCTCGGCCAAGCAGGCCGTGAAGGCCTACAATATCCCGCTGGTGCCCGGCACCGACGAAGCCATTTCCGACGTGCCCGCCGCCAAGCTGATTGCCGAGGAAGTCGGCTTCCCCATTCTCATCAAGGCCTCGGCCGGCGGCGGTGGTAAGGGTATGCGCATCGTGAACAATACCGACGAGTTTGAGGAGCAGATGCAGCTGGCTATTAATGAGGCGGTATCGGCCTTTGGCGACGGGGCGGTGTTCATCGAGAAGTTCGTGACCGGCCCGCGCCACATCGAAATTCAGGTGTTGGGCGACGAGCACGGGAATATCGTGCACCTGTTCGAGCGCGAGTGCAGCATCCAGCGCCGCCACCAGAAGGTGATTGAGGAAGCGCCCTCCTCGGTGCTCACGCCCGCGCTGCGCGCCGAAATGGGCCGCTGCGCCGTGGACGTGGCCCGCGCCTGCAACTACGCGGGAGCCGGCACCGTGGAATTCCTGCTCGATGACAAGCACAACTTCTACTTCCTGGAGATGAATACCCGCCTCCAGGTCGAGCACCCCGTCACGGAGCAAATCACCGGCCTCGACCTGGTGAAAGAACAAATTAAAGTAGCCCAGGGCGAGCCCCTCGCCTTCTCGCAGGAAGACCTCGCCATCACCGGCCACGCCATTGAGGTGCGCGTGTACGCCGAAGACCCGCAGAACAACTTCCTCCCGGACATCGGAACCCTGACCACCTATGTGCGCCCCCAGGGCCCCGGCGTGCGCGTCGACGACGGCTTTGAGCAGGGCATGGACATCCCGATTTACTACGACCCGATGATTGCCAAGCTGGTCACCTTCGGGGCTAACCGCGCCGAGGCCATCGCCCGCATGCTCCGCGCCATCGAGGAATATCAAATCACGGGCATCGAAACCACCTTGGGCTTCGGGGCCTACGTGCTGCGCCATCCCGCCTTCGTGAGCGGCAATTTCGATACGAACTTCATCAAGGACCATTTCACCCCCACCACCCTCGCCCCCACCGCGCCGGATGAGGCCACGGCGAAAATAGCCGCCGCGCTAGGTGCCCTGCTGCTCAGCGAGAAGAAACCCAAAGCGGCGGTAGCAACTGGTGAATCGGCGGGTACGGAGGGTTCGGGGTGGCGCAGGAACCGGTTGGGGGTGCGGTAGATGTTTTTACACACTACGCATTCTTACAAACAAAAAAGCCTTAGCTGTACAGCTAAGGCTTTTTTGTTTGCGTTTACTTCGCTTTGTATTTACTGTATTCTTTAATATTCAATATGGCATAGGTTTCTGCATTGAAAGCAAATTCTTTATGCGACTCTGAAATTTTACTGTAATCTCCAAATCCTGACCTGTTCATAATCCTGCCAAGGGAAATCCTTGTATCTACATCATGAATTATTAGCTCTATAATTAGCCGAGAGACTAATTTTTCTAAAGTTGGCAGGTAGTAATCCAGTTCTTCTCTTTTAAATTTTTCGCCATGGATAATGGTACTACGAAGCCCATACATATGTCCTACCATTCCGAATAGCACCTCGCAACTATCAATTGTACGTCCGAGAATAATGGCTACAGCACGTTTAAGTCGGTACGTCAACTCATCTTTACCATCCAGAATTGTCTCTAGTGCCATGGTCAGAGATAAGTAGCTATGATGTACCAATGAACTTTGGCGACTTTGTAGATAAGCATCGACTACTTGGCTTATATAATTATCCCTACCTATTCTATCAAAAGCTAACACTAAAAACTCCTGCAAAGAACTCAGTTCTCCGTCCGGTATTTGCATTGGGTTAAAAGTTTCATAACGGTCATATTCAGTCATAGAAGTTTGAACTATCGATATTGGTGAAAGACGCCCATACCTTATTTCGTATATCTTTTGCAAATCACTTGGATAGGCAATTGTCGATAGCCATATACATCTCATTGCATGGTTCCAAGATATTTGATTTGAGTCGATAGGAAGTATTGCATAGTGCGGGTCGTGAATTTGATGCCCTCTCGTATAACGAGCACGAATAGTAGATAGATAATCTGTATCTGTTTTCTGTTGAGAAATCAAAAACTCATCAATGAGCGAAGAGTTGAGAGGCACGTATTTGTAATTCGCAAATGAGAAATCGATTTGTGCTAAATCGAATTTTGCCCCTCTAACGATTATAAGAAAAAAGTCATTAATCATAGCAGAAATTTATTTTATTACGCTTACTCAGCCTTAATGCGCGGGTCAAACTCAAAGTCCTCCCAGCCCACAATGCGCACCTGCGTAAAATCCGAGTGGCGGCTATTGAGCACGTAGTTGTGCTCGTGGGCGATGATGGAAGACGGTACCCGCATTATGGCTGCCGTTTGGCGCTGGTACCAGTCGGCTCCCAAGGGCTGGCAGCGGGCGTAGTGGCGGGGCAGCTGCCATTCGTCGGGCATTTGGTCCAGCGTTAGCTCCTCCACGGCCAGGGAATCGGGCACCTCAATGCGGATGACTTTGAAGAGACTGTTGAGGCCTTCGCCGCTGCGATGCACCACGTTTTCGAGGCAGGCCAGGGCGCGGCTGCCGGCGGCGTAGATGACCAGCTGGCCGCGCAGGTTCCAGCGGCCGGGGTTGCCGGAGGCGATGAGTTCGCCGGCGTATTTGGCCAGGCAGATGCGATAGATTTCCACTTGGGAGTTGGGTATTTTTTCTGCGTTCAGACTGAGCGCAGCTGAATCATTTCGCTTGCTGTGCTAATCCAATAGTCGAAAAAAGAATTACTACCACAAGCGAGACGCTTCGGCTGCGCTCAGCATGACGGGCTGGTTTTTCTATGCGAAGTCGCCGTGGGCAATGCGGTCTACTTCGTCGGCTACCAAATCGATGCCGCCGCTGGTTTCGAGCAGGGCCAGCGGGGCTTGGTTGTCGAGGCCGTAGGCGGGCTTGTCGAGCCAGCGGCGGAAGGCCGTGAGCGAGCCGAATACTTTCTCCCCCAGACTAGCCAGGGCCAGCAGCTTGAGCACTTGCTCGCTGGCGGCGGGGCCGAGACGCTTTTTGCCCTCCCGGTAGGCCCGCAGGGTTTTGGTGGTGGTGTGTAGCAGGTCGGCCAACTCGTCGGCGCTCAGTTTCAGCAGCGAGGCCACGTCGAAAGCGGTTTTGGCCGGCACGCCGGTGCGGGCTTCCATCACGAGGGCGAAGGAATCGGCCACGGTGGCCTGCAGCCCGAGCAGAGCGGGCGAGTAAACGGCAGTCGGATGAGTGGCAGCAGTAGCCATGGACATAAGTAGTCTATCGAGCCCCAAAAGTGGGAATATTTTCCCAATCAACAGGAAATTCTTCCACTTTGTTCCGATACAGTTGCGCCGGCGCTTCCTGGCGCAGAAATCGCATGCTTGCTCAACTACTTCGCTCAACAATATTAATGGCTACTATAACCTATGAGTCAAGCATCTGACTTTAAAATCTCAATTTCAAAAATACAAATATATTATAATTATTTATTTACTATATTATACCTACATTCCACCACGCTCGAATACGTCGGGTCACGGTATGTGCGCCTCCACTGGCCAGAGCCGGGCGATGCGGACTCCCGATTCCTCACGATTTTTCTGCCTGGAAGCCCATGAGTGAATATTCTATGCTCTACACGACCCATACCACGCTGCTCGTGTCGCTGCTGTTTGGCGCGCTCCTCGTTTTCACCGGCATTGGGTTGCGCGTGGGCAAGTGGCGCTCGGCCTATGCCACCGCCACCGACGAGCAATCGGTGGCGGTGGCTTCGCTGCTGGCGTTGCAGGGGCTGTTGCTGGCGTTCACCTTTGCCATGGCCGGCACCCGCTTTGAGGCCCGGCGCGGGGCCATCATCGACGTAGCCACCTCGCTGCACACCGCCATTTTGCGGGCCGACCTCTACCCGGCAGCCGAGCGGCAAGGCTTTCGGCAAGACCTGCGCCAGTATCTTGAATCGCGCATTCGCTACGCGGAATCCCCGCGTGAGAAAGCACCCATCGCCGCCGCGCTGGCCCAATCCGAATTTTATGCCCAACGCCTGTGGGCCCGCACGGTGCGCCTGTCCCCCGAACCCGAATACCAGATTGCTACCGAGCAGATGATTGCGGCCCTGAACACCGTTTTCGAGCACGGGTTGGCCCGGCAGGCCTCGCTGCGGGCCCGCGTGCCCGACCCCATCGTGTACATGCTGTTCATTATTTCGCTGGCCACGGCCTTCTTCACCGGTTACGTGGGCACCAATCGTCGCAAATTTGACTGGCTGGCCGTGGCCGTTTTCCATCTGCTGGTCGGGCTGGTCGTCTACATCACCCTCGACCTCGACCGACCTCGCCGGGGCCTCATCCGCACTACCGACATGCAGGAACTGTTCACCGAGCTACGGCAGCAGTTCCGGCCCGAACGCGACTCGGCGGCTCTGCCCCTGCCGGCTGCCGGGCAAGCGCCCCACAAGCCCGCCGCACAGTAGCAGCCGCCCAGCGCCAGGGCCGCCGGCCTGGCCAAGCCCATCCGATACAGCAATTCAACTACAGCAGGTCGCCCAACTCGCGCACGCCCATCGGCCGCGCCACGGTAAAGCCTTCGCCAAACTCAACCCCGATGATGTGGCCGAACTCCCGCGCCCGCGCCTCCATGAAATGCGCGAAAGTCTGGCTCGACAGATACGTCTGCGGCTCGGTGCTTTCGGGGTCAAAAAACTGGGTTTTGAAGGCCTGAATGGCTTCCCACTTTTTGGCCCAGTGCGGCGTGATATCCACCACGAAAGCGGGCGGTAATTGCCGGTCCTGGATGTAGTGGTACACGTTTTTGGGCCGCCAGGCGGCCTGCGGCAGGCCATCATCGCCAAAGGTCTCAATCATGCGCAGGCCCGCTAAGAAGCAGGCATCCGAGGCCAGCTGGGCGGCGCGGCCGTGGTCGGGGTGCCGGTCGTGGATGGCATTGCAGAGCACCACCTCGGGCTGATAGCGCCGAATAGCGGCGATGAGCGGCAATTGGTGCTCCCGCTCGTTGCGAAAGAAGCCATCGGGCAAGCCCAGGTTTTCGCGGACCTCAATGCCCAGGATTTTATTGGATGCCGCAGCTTCGGCGGCCCTGGTCACGGGAGTGCCACGGGTACCTAATTCACCCCGCGTAAAATCGATAATGCCCACCGTTTTACCCACTGCCATCGCGGCCAGCAGCGTGCCGGTACACGACATTTCTACGTCGTCGGGGTGGGCGCCCAGCGCCAGAATATCCAGTTTCATCACTGATTTTCGCTGATTAAAATAATTTCGCTGATTTCAGCATAAACATCAAGGCAACTTTCGACCCTTCCAGGGCTTTCGGCAAAGAAAAAAATCAGTGAAATCACGGTTAATCCGCGATAATCAGTGATTTATTTGATGCGCAGCTTCTTACCAGGCTGCAGGGTTTTCACGCCCGGATTCAGCTTTTTGAGGGTGCTTACGCGCACCCCGTACTTTTCGGCCACTTCCGAGAGCGTATCGCCCGAGCGCACCTTGTGCGTGACGGTCTGCCGGGCACGCGAGGGCGACCCACTCCGGCTGCGACTTCCGCTGCTGCGGCTGCGCCCCACGGCCCGGCTGTAGTAGTTGAAAAGCTGCGAGGTAATCGTGAAGTTGTCGCGCTTCAGCTTGTAGCCGGGGAAATCATACATCAGCGCCGGGTTGATGGGGTTGCCCTGGTAGCGCACCTCAAAGTGCAGGTGTGAGCCCGTGCTGCGCCCCGTGCTGCCGCCATAGCCAATGAGCTGCCCCGCTTTCACGAAGGTGCCCACCGGCACCAGGGCCTTGCTCATGTGGCCGTAAATCGTCTCCAGGCCGTTGTAGTGGCGCACCAGCACGTAGTTGCCGTAGCCACCGCCGTCCCAGGCCTGAATGCGCACCACGCCATCGTACACGGCCCGCACCGAGTCGCCGGTTTCCAGGTCCAGGTCCATGCCGTAGTGCCAGCGGTAGCCCCGGAAGGCAAAGCCCGACGTAATGGGCGTCGTCACCAAAGGCATTTTGGCGTAGCGCTGCCGGGGCGGGTCGATAAGGCGCAGCTTCAGCGAGTCGCGGTAGCTGCGGCCATCCACACGGTAGGGGTTCACGGTGCGCGTATCCCAGATGGAATAGTAGCCGGCCACTTTCACCCATGAGGAATCAATCAACACTTCCTCCGACATCTCCACAATCTCCTGCCCGCCGAGGTCCAATGTGGTGGTATCCTCGCTCACGATGCTGAGCTTTTTAGCCGGATTGAAAAAGATGGATTTCGCGGCGTCGGAGTTGTCGTCGGGCAATTCTTCGGTTTCGATAACCGTAGTCGTATCCGGCCGCACATAGCGCATTTTCGGCGTTTTAATGCGGAAAAAGTCTGATTTGCCGGTGGCACTGCCGGCCTTGGCCTTCGGACGCGGAGACTTGCGCCGTTGCGCCTGGGCGGGGTTAAGCCCGGCCAGTAGCAGCACAAGTGCCAGCAATAGCAGCGTCGCCCGCCAATAAGTTGTTTTCAGAAAAGTCAAAAGCAAACAGAAAAAGGCCGTAACCGGGGCTCACGTACGCCCCGGCCCGTGCCGTTCAGTTTAAACAAATAGGCATGCGGCAATGCGCGATAGTACCCAACACGCCGCAAACAGCACTTTAGTGTATGCCCGAAGCAGCCAGGTAGCGTTCGGCGTCCAGCGCGGCCATGCAGCCGGTGCCGGCGGCCGTCACGGCCTGGCGATAGGTGAAGTCCTGCACGTCGCCGCAGGCGAAAATACCGTCCACGTTGGTTTTGCTGGTTCCGGGCAGGGTTTTCAGGTAGCCTTGCTCGTCGTGGTGCAGGTAGGGCTGAAAAATCTTGGAATTCGGGTCGTGACCGATGGCCACAAAGAAGCCCGACACCGGAATTTCACGGGTTTCGTGCGTCAGCGTATTTTTAACCCGCACGGCTTCCACGACGTGCTCGCCCAGAATTTCGTCGGTCACGGTATCAAAAAGGACCTCAATCTTGGGATTGTCAAGCACGCGCTGCTGCATTATTTTCGAGGCTTTCATCTCGCTTTTGCGCACAATCATGGTCACCTTGCTGCACAGGTTGGCGAGGTACGTGGCTTCCTCCGCCGCCGTGTCGCCGGCTCCCACGATGGCCACTTCCTGGCCCCGATAGAAGAAGCCGTCGCAGACAGCACAGGCCGAAACGCCCGAGCCGTTCAGCCGGGCTTCCGACGGAATACCCAGCCACTTGGCCGAAGCACCCGTGGCGATGATTACCGTATCAGCCGTCAGTTCCAGCGACTCGTCAATGGTGACTTTGCGCGGATGCACCGAGAAATCTACCGCCGTGGCAATGCCGTAGCGGATATCGGTACCGAAACGGGTGGCCTGCTTTTTCAGGTCTTCCATCATCTGCGGCCCGTTCACGCCATCGGCGTAGCCGGGGAAATTCTCCACGTCATTGGTGATAGTGAGCTGCCCGCCGGGCTGCAAACCCATGTACATAACCGGCACCATATTGGCGCGGGCGGCGTAGATAGCGGCGGTGTAGCCAGCCGGACCGGAGCCGATAATCAGGCATTTGATGTGTTCAGACATTTCGATTGCTGTAGTGCGAAGCTCTGCTTCGCGTATCGTTGAACGATGGATATAAAGCCGCTGTCGGTGTGTGAAGGCAAAGTCCCGCTTCGCACTTCATCTCCGTCATCTGGCTGTACAAAAAACCCCAACCTAACGGTCGGGGTTTTTTATTCTGCAAAACTAATTCATTAACCCAGATAAGGCTTCAATGCTTTCGAGCGCGACGTGTGCCGCAGCCGACGAATGGCCTTCTCCTTAATCTGGCGAACCCGCTCGCGCGTGAGGTTGAACTTCTCGCCAATTTCCTCCAAAGTCAGCGCGGCTTCGCCGTTCAACCCGAAGTACAGCGTGATAACATCAGCCTCGCGCTTGGTGAGCGTGCTCAGGGCGCGCTGCACCTCCTTGCGGAGCGAGTCATTCATCAGGGCCATGTCCGGCGACTCCTCATCCTCGTTTTCGAGCACGTCGAGCAAACGGTTTTCTTCGCCCTGCACAAACGGAGCATCCACCGATACGTGGCGACCACTGATTTTCAGCGTATCAACTACTTCGGAAGTGGTCAGCTCCAGCACTTCGGCAATTTCTTCGGGCGAAGGCTCGCGCTCAAACTTCTGCTCCAGCTCCGAGAAGGATTTACTGATTTTATTCAGCGAACCCACGCGGTTCAGGGGCAGACGCACGATGCGGCTCTGCTCGGCCAACGCCTGGAGGATGGACTGACGAATCCACCATACGGCGTAGGAGATAAATTTAAAGCCGCGGGTTTCATCAAAGCGCTTGGCGGCTTTGATAAGGCCGAGGTTGCCCTCGTTAATCAAGTCACCGAGCGAAAGGCCCTGGTTCTGGTATTGCTTGGCTACCGACACCACGAAGCGCAGGTTGGCCTTGGTCAGCTTTTCCAGCGCCTGCTGGTCGCCGTCGCGGATACGCTGCGCGAGCGTTACCTCCTCGTCGGGCGTGAGCAAATCCACCTTACCAATCTCCTGGAGGTATTTATCCAGCGACTGGCTTTCACGGTTGGTAATCTGCTTGCTGATTTTTAGCTGTCTCATGGGACTAGGTAAGAACGATATCTAATGGGGTTTATACGAAAGAAAAGGCCGTTTCGGCGTGTCCCTAGGTCAGAGGTAGCCAACAGGCTACCTCTGACATTAGTTCGGGACGCTTAGCCCAGCTACGCTTGGGCTTCGCCGTTGCTGGCTGCCGTCGCCTCGGGCTTGGGCAACAGCACCTTGCGCGAGAGCCGGTACTTGCCGGTTTTCTTGTCGATTTCCACCAGTTTCACGTCAATGTCCTGGCCCACTTCCAGCAGGCCTTCCAGCGTCTGAATCCGCTCGTGCGTCACTTCTGAGATGTGCAACAGCCCGTCTTTGCCCGGCATGATTTCCACGAAAGCGCCGTAGGGCTGAATGCTGCGCACCTTGCCTTTGTACACTTCGCCTACTTCCGGCTGCGCCGCAATGGCGCGGATGCGGTCGATGGCACCCTGCATGTCGTCCTGGTTAGCCGCGTAAATGCTTACGTGGCCCTTCTCGTCCTTCTCCTCGATGATAACCGTGGCGTTGGTATCCTTCTGGATTTGCTGGATAACCTTGCCGCCCGGCCCGATGATGGCGCCGATAAACTCTTTGTCAATCAACATCTTGTGCGAGCGTGGCGTGTGCGCCTTCAGCTCAGCCGCCGGGGCGGCAATGGTCTTGGCCATTTCACCCAGGATGTGCAGACGGCCTTCACGAGCCTGGTGTAGCGCGGCGGTCAGAATCTCATTGCTCAAGCCCTGGATTTTGATGTCCATCTGGCAGGCGCAAATGCCTTTCTCCGTGCCGGTTACTTTGAAGTCCATGTCGCCGAGGTGGTCCTCGTCGCCGAGAATGTCGCTCAGCACGGCATATTCGCCGGTTTCCTTATCCTGCACCAGACCCATGGCGATACCGGCCACAGCAGCCGAAATCTTCACACCCGCGTCCATCAGCGCCAGCGAGCCGGCGCAAACGGTGGCCATCGAGCTGGAGCCGTTCGACTCCAGAATGTCCGACACGATGCGGATGGTGTAGGGGTTCTCATCATCGGGCGGCAGCACTTGGCGCAGCGAGCGCAGGGCCAGGTTGCCGTGGCCGATTTCGCGGCGGCCAGCGCCCCGGTTCGGCTTCACTTCGCCGGTTGAGAAACCGGGGAAGTTGTAGTGCAGCATGAATTTCGAGTAGCCCTTAGCCAGCGGCTGGTCCACAATCTGCTCATCGAGCTTGGTACCGAGCGTGGCCGTGGTCAGGCTCTGAGTTTCGCCGCGGGTGAAAATGGCCGAGCCGTGCGCACCGGGCAGGTAGTTGATTTCCGACCAGATGGGGCGGATTTCGGTGAGCTGGCGGCCGTCGAGACGCACCCGCTCCTTCACCATCATGTCACGGATGGCCTTCTTCTCGGCCGAGCCATAGTAGCGGCTGAACATCTTCATGTTCAACTCGGCATCCACGGCCAGCAAATGCTCCAAAGTGGCCTTTTTCACCTTACCAAAGCCTTCCTTACGGCCACCTTTGCTGGTGTTGCCGCTGCGGGCCACATCGTAAGCGCCCTGGTACACGGCGTCGAGAATGGTCTTTTTCAGCGCCTCGTTCTCCTCGTACTTGGGGTACTCACGAGTGGGCGAATCGGCGGTGCGGCCCACGGCCTCGGCCAACTCCTTCTGCATCTGGCACTGGGCCTTGATGGCTTCGTGGCCGAAGGCAATGGCGGCTACCATTTCCTCTTCGCTCACTTCCTTCATGGCACCTTCCACCATGGCCACCGAGTCGGCGGTTGCGCCTACCATCAGGTCCATATCGGCGCGGGCCAGGTCGGAAGTCCGGGGGTTTATCTGGAACTGGCCGTCGATGCGCGCCACGCGCACTTCGGAAATCGGACCAGCAAACGGAATGTCCGAAATCGACAACGCAGCCGAGGCGGCCAGGGCGGCCAAGGCATCAGGCTGCACTTCTTTATCGGCCGAGATGAGGGTAATCATTACCTGCACCTCGTAGTGGTAGTCTTTGGGGAACATCGGCCGCAGGATACGGTCGACGAGGCGGCAAACCAGGATTTCGTAGTCGCTCAGGCGGCCTTCACGGCGCTGAAACGAACCGGGAATCTTGCCGGCCGAGCCGAATTTCTCCTGGTAGTCCACCGACAGGGGCAGAAAATCAACACCGTCGCGCTGGCTTGGGGCCGACACTACCGTGGCGAGCAGCATGGTATCGCCGAGGCGAACCACGACGGCACCGTCGGCGAATTTGGCCAGCCGGCCAGTTTCGATGGAGATAACGCGGCCGTCGGGCAGCGCCAGGGTTTTGGTAATGGCGTGGGGTTGGGACATCAGCGGGATTTGCTTGGAAAAGCGACAGCGGGCGAGCAGCCAAAAACGAATGCCGCCAGTGGCGGCCGTCGTTACTCAGGTAAACACAAATGCGACGATATTTTGGTTATCAATTGCTGGTTATCCGTTGTCAGAACTGTTAATGAACGGCCTGACAACGGACAACCAGCAACCGACAACTAATCATTCCGGGGCAGTCTCAGTGCCAAACCGACCCGAACAAAAAAAGAGTAGGGAACCTTCGTTGGAAGGCTCCCTACTCTCAGATTCTGGACTTACTTACGGATGCCCAGCTCCTTGATAATGGCGCGGTAGCGGTTGATTTCGCGGTGCTGCAGGTAATCCAACATGCGGCGGCGCTTACCTACCAGCTTCAACAGGCCCAGACGGGTGCTGTGGTCCTTCTTGTTCACCTTCAGGTGCTCAGTCAGGTGGGTGATGCGGTGGGTGAAAAGGCCAATCTGAGCCTCGGCCGAACCGGTATCAGTTTTTACTTTTTGCAGGCTGTTCTTTTCGAAAATTGCCTGTTTTGCTTCGGTGGTTAAAATCATCGGCTGATAGGAGTTACCCCGTCTTAGATTTAAGGATGAAAAAATGTTAGTCGGTTACCCCACACATTGGGGTGCCGCAAAGGTACGCAATTTAAAAACAGGATGAAAGCACGAAGACGATATTTTGTAGCATACGCAACAGCTTGTGACGAGCGCAGCGAGTGGCGGTGGCCGCGCCGTTCAACGATTACACTCGCTGCGCTCGTCACAGGCTAAAGCTTACGCTACTTCTTCTGCCGGCTCGGTGATTTTGCGCAACGACGGAATGCCCAGCCGTTGCGGGAGCCGACGCCAGAAATCCATTTCCAGCAAGCCCGAGTCGTTGTAGGCCTGGTACAGGAAAAACAAGCCGGCCGGCAGCAGCACCAGATTAGACAGCCACATGCCCAGGCCCACGGGCATCACAAACTCGCGGCCGTATTTCTCGCCCATAATACTAATTACATAGTAGATAATGAAAAAGAGGATGGAAACCAGAATGGGTACTCCCAGCCCACCCTTCTTGATGATGGAGCCCAAGGGCGCACCAATCAAAAACATGAGTAGCACCGCCACCGACTGGGAGTATTTACGGTAGACTTCGATGCGGAACAGCGCCGAGTTCTTGGCCATGTCGTTCAGGCGCTCGGCCGTGCTGCTGGCGTAGGCGCGCATGTTGCGGGCCCGGTTGGCGGCCTGTTGCAACATGGCGGCCGTAGTGGCGGGCAAGCGCGTGGCGGGCACTTGCAGCCCTACTACCCGTTGGTTGGCCGCACGGCTAGTCGTATCAAAACGCAGGAAGGTGTAGTACGCATTCATCTGCCGCGGGATAACATTCTGCTCCCGGCGCATCTGTCTTTGCAAGGAATCGGTGGCCTGGTGCAGCTGCGGAATGTTGAGCATCATCCGATTCTGCTTGAAAAGGTCTTCTTTGGTGCGGCCTAAGTCGAACGAAGCCAGCGAAAAGGTGACTATGTTGTGGTCGAAGCCCTGCCGGATGAAGCTGGCCCCGGCCCGGTTCTGCGCATCGGGCTGTTCCACGTAGTTATTGCCGTGGAAAAGCTCCAGGCCCAGGTAAGCCCCACCGAAACGGGTGAACATGCGGCCGGAATCGGCGAGCATCACCGTGGCATTACCCGACTTTTGGGTATGGTCATAAATCATGACGCCATGCAGGCGGTCGCCATTTTCGCCGGTTTTCTTATCGACTTTGATGGTGTAGCCCGGAATACCGTTATAGAACACGCCTTCGCGAATATCGAGGGCCAGTTTTTGTTGCCGCACATCCCAGAGGAGGCTATACGCTTTCAGGTTGGCACGGGGTACGATGGTTTCATTAAACCAGAACGCCCCCACCGCCAGGCCTACCGTGAGCAGCAGCACCGGCCGCAGAATGCGCGTCAGGGCGATGCCCGAGGCCTTGATGGCCGTAAGCTCGTGGTGCTCGCCCAAATTACCATAGGTCATCAGCGACGAAAGCAACACGGCCAGGGGCAGCGAGATGGGTACAATCAGTACGCTGAAATAAAACAGCAACTGCAACAGTACGCCCGTGCCCAGGTCCTTGCCGATGATATCGTCGAGGTATTTGAGCAGCGTGTGCGTGAGCAGAATAAACTGCACCACGGCAAAAGTGAGCAGGAAAGGCCCGGCAAAGGCCTTCAAAATAAGCTTGTCGAGCTTTTTAATCATAGCGAGCGGCGCTGAGGTGAATTCCGCGCCCGGGCTGAAACGATGGGAAGGAGAAAAAAGTACCGGTAACGGCGGCAGCCAGTGCGGCGCCTACCGTCGCCCGGCCCCTACCCGCCTACCTGCTCCCGGAGCTTCGCCACCAGGCTTTCCCACATTTCCTGTTGCTCAGCAGCATCGTGTCCCGACGAATAGTCAACCACTCGCAGGTATACCTCATCCGTTACCTGCGACGAATCGAGGGTAAACTCCAGATAATTGGCATCGGCCACGGTCTGGCGCTGCTCGTTGAGGAAAACAAAACGGACGGCCCGGTTCAGGCGTTGCCCCGAAATCTCGGCAAAATGATTCTCCTGGTCCCAGATAAAGTTAAGGTGATGCCCATCCGCGTAGCGCACATCATCGCAAAACCACTGTGAAAGCCCGGAGGCCGTAGCCAGGTAGGGGAAAAGTATCTTGGGCGACGCGTTAATCGGGAATTCCACCACGAAACGCGTTTTAGTTTGAATATCAGGCAATGCCATGGGAGATAAAGCGAAGAAAGGATGAGTTGGCGGGTTTGAAACCAGCACTACGTAGAGGAATTACAGTTTTTTTGGCCTTGACGCTTGCGTCGGGGCGTATTGTGGCGTTACCTTTGCACCCACAAAAAACCCGGCGGGGTAGCTCAGTTGGTTAGAGCACAGGATTCATAACCCTGAGGTCACGAGTTCAACTCTCGTCCCCGCTACTTCAGAAAAAACCGTTTTGGCCCAGTGCCGAAGCGGTTTTTTTCATTAGGGCCATCTGGCAGGCGGGAGCTGTTTGCGGCTACCGGAATAGCTGCGCCCCGTTTTGCCGCGTTAGCGGCCGGGCCGTTTGGGTTATGAAGCCCCAAAACAAGAAAACGCTGAACCCAGGGGCCAGCGTTTTCTTGGTTGGTAACGCCCAAGGGGCAATTACTTTGCCTTCTCCACGATGCCTTTGAAGGCAGCCGGGTGGTTCAGGGCCAAATCAGCCAGCACCTTGCGGTTGAGCTCGATGCCAGCCTTTTTCAGGCCGCCCATCAGCTGCGAGTACGACAGGCCGTGCTCACGAGCGCCGGCGTTGATACGCTGAATCCAAAGGGCGCGGAACTCCCGCTTTTTTACTTTACGGTCGCGGTAAGCGTACAAGAGGCCTTTTTCAACGGCGTTCTTGGCTACGGTCCACACGTTTTTGCGACGGCCATAGTAGCCTTTCGCCAAACGCATGATTTTCTTACGGCGGTGGCGCGAGGCCACATGGTTGACACTTCTTGGCATAACCTAGAGAGTTTTTGGCAGCCGGCGACGGGTTAAAGTCTTAGAGCCGGAAGCCTGGTGAAAATGAGTTAAAAAATCAATAATTAAAAATAGAGCAATTGTGCAAACAGCAGCAATTTTTAATTCTCAATTTTTTAATTAAAAGTTGAGCATCTGACGCACGCGGTTCATGTCAGCGCTGCTCACGAGACCGGTGTGGGTCAGGCCGCGCTTTTGCTTGGTCGTCTTCTTCGTGAGGATGTGTGATTTGAAGGCGTGCTTCCGCTTCACCTTGCCCGTTCCGGTGAGCGCAAAGCGCTTCTTAGCACCGGATTTCGTCTTTACTTTCGGCATCGTAGTGGTTGTTGGAGGTTTGGTTGTTGATTGTTGATTGCTGACTGACCGGTGGTCGGGAAGCCATCTTCAACCGGGTAAAATCTATTCGGCGGCGTCGGCAGCGGGTGCCGGGGCCGTTTCGGAGGTCTGTTCGGTGACTTCAGCTTTGGGCTCGGCAGATTTCGGAGCTTTCGGCTTGGCATCGGCCGGAGCGGCGGGCTTGGCGGCGGCTTTGGCTACTACCGCGGCTTTGGGAGCCAGGTAGAGGAACATGCGTTTGCCTTCTAGCTTGGGCAGCTGCTCTACTTTGGCCAGGTCCTCAAGGGCCTGGGCAAATTTGAGCAGCAGGATTTCGCCCCGCTCTTTAAACACAATGCTTCGGCCCACAAAGTGCACGTAGCTCTTGATTTTGGCACCTTCGCGGAGAAATTCCTGGGCGTGCTTCACCTTGAAGGCGAAGTCATGCTCGTCGGTGTTGGGACCGAAACGAATTTCTTTGAGTACGACCTTGGTCTGCTTGGCCTTGAGCTCACGGGTTTTCTTCTTCTGCTCGTACTTAAATTTCGAGTAGTCGATGACGCGGCAAACGGGCGGCGTGGCCGTGGGCGAAATCTCAACGAGGTCGAGATTCTGGTCCTGGGCCATTTTCCGGGCTTGGTCAGTTGGGTACACGCCTTGTTCGACGTTATCGCCAACGAGGCGGACTTCCCGCGCGAGGATTTTCTGGTTGATTTTGAACGGCTCTTCCACCTGCTGGCGGGGCACGTACCGACGATTCGGGGCTGCTATGGTATGGTCCTCCTCCTAAAAAAGTGGCGGGAAATGAGATTCTGGGCGGTTTGGGCCGGGTGGGGCCTGGCAATCAGGGGGCAAATATCGGCATTTTTAATTGGAAAGGCAAGCCGGCAGCCAATTCTATTTTCAAGCAAGCAAAAAATGGCGTCATGCTGAGCGGAGTCGAAGCATCTCTGCTACCCTACTAATTCCGATTAAATGGATTACTACTGCGGTAGAGATGCTTCGGCTGCGCTCAAAATGACGTTCTTTTTTCTCCGCTCTAACCTGATTAATAGGCTTCTACAATCTGACTTTGTACGCTCTTGACGAAAGCGTCCAAGGGCATCGAGCCCAGGTCCCCCTCGCCGTGCTTGCGCACGCTGATGATGTTGTCCTGCGCTTCCTTCTCCCCCACCACCAGCAGGTAGGGAATCTTACTCATTTCCGCGTCCCGGATTTTGCGGCCTATGCGCTCGTCGCGGGCATCCACGGTGCCGCGCAGCTCGTGCTGCTCCAGCTGGGCTTTTACCTCATTGGCGTAGTCGATGTACTTGTCCGAGATGGGCAGCACGATGAACTGCTCGGGCGTGAGCCAGAGCGGGAAATTGCCGGCGCAGTGCTCGATAAGTACGGCCACGAAACGCTCCAGCGAGCCGAAGGGCGCACGGTGCAGCATGACGGGGCGCTGCTTGGTGTTGTCGGGGGCCACGTACTCGAGGTCGAAGCGCTCGGGCAGGTTGTAGTCGACCTGAATGGTGCCGAGCTGCCAGCGACGGCCGAGGGCATCGCGCACCATGAAGTCGAGCTTGGGGCCATAGAAGGCGGCTTCACCGAGCTCAGTGGTGGTGCTGAGGCCTTTTTCGGCGGCGGCTTCCTGGATGGCGCTTTCGGCCAAGGCCCAGTTCTCGTCGGAGCCGATGTACTTGACCTTGTTTGCGGGGTCGCGCAGGCTGATTTGGGCCGTATAGTCTTCGAAACCAAGGTTTTTGAAGACGTAAAGCACCAGGTCAATCACCTTCTTGAACTCGTCCTTCACCTGGTCGGGGCGGCAGAAAATGTGGGCATCGTCCTGGGTGAAGCCGCGCACGCGGGTGAGGCCGTGCAGCTCGCCCGACTGCTCGTAGCGGTACACGGTGCCGAACTCGGCGTAGCGCACGGGCAGGTCGCGGTAGCTGCGGGGCTCGGTTTTATAGATTTCGCAGTGGTGCGGGCAGTTCATCGGCTTGAGGAAGAATTCCTCGCCGGGGTTGGGCGTTTTGATGGGCTGGAACGAATCCGCGCCGTATTTCTCGTAGTGGCCGCTGGTCACGTACAGCTCTTTGGAACCGATGTGGGGCGTGACGACGGGCTGGTAGCCGGCCTTCACCTGGGCTTTGCGCAGGAACTGCTCGAGGCGCTCGCGCAGGGCCGTGCCTTTTGGCAGCCACAGGGGCAGGCCGGCGCCTACTTTCTCGGAGAAAGCAAACAGCTTCAGCTCCTTGCCCAGCTTGCGGTGGTCGCGGCGCTTGGCCTCTTCGAGGCGTTCGAGATACTCAGTGAGGTCCTTGGCCTTGGGAAAGGTGATGCCGTAGAGGCGCGTGAGCTGCTTGTTTTTCTCATCGCCGCGCCAGTAGGCCCCGGCCACGTTCATCAGCTTGGCCGCCTTGATGGTGCTGGTGTCGGGGATGTGCGGGCCGCGGCAGAGGTCGGTGAAACCGCCCTGCGTGTAGAAGGTGATTTGGCCGTCTTCGAGGTTTTCGAGTAGCTCCAGCTTGTAAGGGTCCTGCTTTTCGGTGAAGTAGGCAATGGCATCGGCTTTGGAGACTTCCTTGCGGATGTAGCGGCTTTTGCTCTTGGCCAGCTCCAGCATTTTCTTCTCGATTTCGGGGAAGTCTTCGCTGGAAATGCTGCGGCCTTCGCCCAGGTCAACATCGTAATAGAAGCCGTTTTCGATGGCCGGGCCGATGGCCAGCTTCACGCCGGGGTACAAGGCTTCAAGGGCTTCGGCCATGAGGTGGGCCGAGGAGTGCCAGTACGTGGACTTACCAGCGGTGTCGTTCCAAGTCAGGATTTCGACGGCAGCATCTTCGGTAAAGGGGCGGTGCAGGTCGCGGACTTCGCCGTTGACGCGCACGGCCAAGGCGTTGCGGGCCAGGCCTTCGCTGATGCTGGCGGCCAGGGCGTGGCCGGTAGTGCCGGACTCGACCGGGCGAACCGAGCCGTCGGGGAGGGTGATGTTGAGCATGAGAATGGGGTAAAGTGCCCGGTGGGCAAAGCTGGGCGCAAGTTACGCTTCGCTTTATGAGGAAGTAAGAATGCGCGGCGAAGAATTATGGATTTTATCCGGTCTTCTCCGGCTCCTTTCACCCCAATTTAAGGGCGTTATCTGGCGCTGGGCGTGAGCGTGGGCAGCGGGGCGATGGGCAACGGGCGCACCGGAGCCGGCCGGCGATAGTAGTTGCGCGGGGCGGGCCGCAGGCTGTCGGGCAGCAGCGCCTGCGCCTTCCCCCCTATTTTCCAGACCTTGAACGTCCAGTGCGGATTACCCGGATTTTCGGCCACGAGCAGGCGGTACTGGGCAATGGCTTCGGGCAGTCGGTTCTGGGTTTCGAGGGCCTCGGCGAGGAGGGCGCGGGCCTGGGGCAGGCGCGGATTACGACGCAGCGCCCGCGTAAGGTGCTGAATGATGACCGCCGGGCGACGTGCTTTGGCCGCCGCCAAACCGAGGCGGTAGTCGGCCCGGTAGACGGTGGTATCAAGGGCCAGCGCGCGGCGGTAGTACCACAGGGCGCTATCGGGCTGGCCCTGAAGTTCCAGGTGGCGGCCGTAGTCGTAGTGCAACAGGCCCGAGGCGGTATCCAGGCGCAGGCCCAGCGCGGCGTAGCGGGCGGCATCGGCCGGAATACGCCAGGCATTAAGCAAAAACGCCAGCTGATGCAGGATTTCCGGTTCGCGGGGATTTCGGGCCAGCGCATCCTGCAAATACTGCACGGCCGTACTGGTATCGGCGGTGGCGGCGTAGGCGAGGCCTTTGTAGAAGAGCGCGGCGGGCTGGTCGGGGTCGAGGCGCAAGGTCCGGTCGAGGTTGTCGAGGGCGGCCGCGTAGTTGCGGGCCGCCAGGTGCGTTTCGCCCACCATGAGGGGCAGCTCGGGGCCGGTGAAGCCGCGGTCGGCGGCCTGGCGGGCGGCCGCCAGCGCATCGGGCAGCTGGCCCAGCGCCCGGAACGCCCGCGCCTGCAAAAAGTACAGGCCGGCATCGGCATCGTCAATTTGCAGGGCGGCCACCACATCGGCCAGGGCGGCGCGGGGCTGGCCAGCGGCCAGGCGCAGCGTGGCGCGGCGGGCCAGTAGCGCCGTGTTACGAGGCTCCCGGGCAATGGCTCCGTTCAGCTCGTCGGCCTGCACGCGGGGGCCGCTTTGCACGGTGGCCAGGTTCACCAGCGTATCGGGACGCTCGGCGGGCGTGGTTTGGCAGGCCGGCAGGGCCAGGCTGCCCAGTAGCGCCCAGCAGCCCAAACACCGCCCAAACAAAGAAATAACGCGCTTCATTAGTTGCAAAGTACGGTCCTGGGCGGGCGTTGCAAACTATTGCTTGCGGCTGAGGGTGTCGCTCGGGGCCGGGCGGGAAGTTGGCACGGCTGCGGGAGCGGTAGCTGGAACGACTGGATTCTGCCGCGCTAACCGCTTCTCCCGGCGGGCATCGGCCCGCACCAGCGGCGGCAACAGCTTACGACACAACCGACTCACTACCAAGTCTTCGCTGGTGATGGGCGGCAATTTCTCGACTTCTTTCAGCACGGCGATTGCCTTTTTCCGACGGCCTTGGTAGATGTACATGCGGGCCAGGTCGTAGCTGACCTGAATGTTTTGCGGAGCCATTTGGTGCGCTCTTTCCAGGTTGGCCATGGCTTCGCGGCTGTCGCCGCCGGTGGGCACGCCGCCCAGCACCAGCTTGCTGTAGAGGCGCTCAAACACGTTGTAGTGCGCCACCCGATACTGCCAGCGGCCGCGCAGCTGCCAGGCTTCGGGCCAGTCGGGCCGCTTTTCGGTGGCCAAGTATGCGTGCGCCCGGATGTCACGAAAAACCTGTAGTCGGGCCCCGGCCGGCAGCAAAGTCGCCTGGTTGAAAAGCACCAGCGCCAGGGCGTAGTTGCTTTCGCCCCCTTCGGGCTCAAGCAGCAAGGCGCGGTCGGCATATTGGCGGGCAACGTCGAAATAGGCGGCTTTCCGGGTTTCGTCGGAATAGCGACTGCCAATTTTCACACTGAGCACCGCCGCCTGCCACAGCGCCAGGTAGTGGGTGGGCACCGTTTTCAGAATATCCTGATAAACGGCCAGGGCTTCCGAGTCTTTGAATGCGCTGGCCAGGCTGGCGGCCTGCGCCAGTTTGGTGCGCACGGCGGGCGGGTCGGCGGCGGGCAGCTTCACGGCCGGCGCTTTGGCCACGGGGGCCGCCGGCTTGCGGGGCCGGGCCGGAAGCTGGGCCTGAGCTGGCGCGCTACCCACGGCCAGCAGCAACAGGCAGACCACCAGCCCCCCGCCGCCGCGCCGCCGGAACCGAGCCGGACACAACGACCACAACTGGAAAAAAGTAAGCATAAGGCAAAGAAATACGCCAATGGCACAACCAACCGCCAAGTTCAGCGGGGCCAGCCCCCGGCAGCTGGCCAAAAAAATGCGGCAACCGGACAAGGATTCTGCCCCGGCTGCCGCACTCTCACGCTTTGAATATTTGCTTAAAATAGCCCCAACTGCGCTTTTGGGCGCTTGAGCAATTCCTGGGCGCGGGCCACTTCCTCGGCCGTGACGCCAACCGGGCCAGTCGGCTCAGTCATCGCGGACTCGGCGGCGGGGGCCTCACCGGGCTTGGGCAGAGGGGCGCGCTTTTTGGCTACTTCGCGCCGTTGGGGCTCGGAGCCTTCGTCGGTGAGCAGGACCAGGGCGTGGATTTTGTAGTAGTTCAGCTTGTTGCCCATGGCCTTCCAGCCTTTCACGTCGATGAATTCGTGCAGCGCGATTTTCTCCGTTTCCTTATCGGCCTTTTTATCCTTTTGCATTTTCACTTCCACCAACGGTTCCGGGTTAGCCGTCACGGCCAGCATCTTCGAGCCTTTGGCCTCTGAGATGAAGCTGAAGCGCTTGTCCATCGTGCTGGTTTCAATCTTGAAACGCTTGACGTAGTGGATTTTGGTTTCCCCGTCCACGTACACGACCGAGAGCACCACCTCGGGCTCATGCTTGCGCAGGAGCACGATATTGGGCACATCGTAGTGGTTGGTGGGGTTGGGCGCGGTCAGCTCGTAGCTGCCATCCTTGAAGATGACCAGCACGGTGTTTTCGGTGTCGAACGTGCCCAGGTAGCGGCCGTGGCCGGCGGTGTTGAGGCGGCCCACCACGCTATCGAAGAATACCTCGCGGCCGCCCAGCGTGGAGTCGCCCAACGTTTTCTGGGTGATTTTCTTGATGGGTTGCTTGGTCACGATGTTACCCATCGAGCCCTTGCCTTTGATGCCCAATTCGGCAAAGTCAAAGTCGAACTGCTTCACCCGCGCCGGAGCTTTGTCGGAAAGCTGAATGCTCACGATTTCCGACTCCGAGTTGGGATTGGCCGTGAGATAGAGCGTTTTGGTGCCCTTGGTGCCCTTGGTCAGGTCGTACGCTTTGTCGCGGGTGATGCCCGAAACCAGGAAGCGCTTGGCGAAACTGATGCCCGACGCTCCATCGAGGTACACCATGTTGTACACCAGCCGGTCATCGTTCTTGTTGTAGACGCCAACGTGCAGAATATCCTTGCCCACGAAGGTTTTTTCCGCGATTTTGGTCACCGTAAACGTGCCGTCGCGCTTGATGGAAATAATATCGTCCAGGTCGGAGCAGTCGCAGATGGTCACCGCGTTTTCGTCCTTTTTCAGGCCGTAGCCCACAAAGCCGTCGGCGTAGTTCACGTACAGCTTCTGGTTGGCCACGGCCACTTTCTGGGCCGTCACCACGTCGAAGGTGCGCAGCTGGGTTTTGCGCTCCCGGCCCGCGCCGTACTTCTTCAGCAGGCCTTCAAAGTAGTTGATGGCGTAGCGGGTCAGGTTGGCCAGGTGGTCGGCCACTTCGGCCAGCTCCACTTCCAGCTTCTGAATGTATTCGTCGGCCTTAAAACCGTCAAACCTGGAAATCCGCTTGATGCGGATTTCGGTCAGGCGCGTGAGGTCTTCCTCCTCAATGGCGCGGCGCAGCACAATGCGCTGGTCATCGGCCCTGGCCTTCTCCCCTTCTATGCGCACGAATTTCTTCAGGCCCTTGTCAATGGTCTCCAGAATTTCCGCCCAGGTTTCGCACTCCTCAATCCTGCGATAGATGCGATTTTCGATGAAAATCTTCTCCAGTGAGGCGTTGTGCCACTTTTCCCACAGCTCATCCTGGCGGATTTCGAGCTCGCGCTCCAGCAGGCGCACGGTGGCCTTGGTGCTTTGGCGCAGCACGTCCTCCACGCCCACGAAGCGGGGCTTGTCGTCGATAATGACGCAGGTGTTGGGCGAGATGCTGATTTCGCAGTCGGTGAAGGCATACAGCGCGTCCATGGTGAGGTCGGGCGACACGCCGGCGGGCAGCTGCACCTGGATTTCCACGTTGGCGGCCGTGTTGTCAACCACCTTTTTAATCTTAATTTTATTAGCCTCACTCGCCTTCACGATGCTCTCCATCAGCGCCGTGGTGGTGGAGCCATACGGAATGTCGCGGATGATGAGCAGGGTCTTGTCGACCTTCTCAATGGTGGCGCGCAGCCGGATTTTGGCCCCGCGCATACCCGAGTTGTAGTTGGTCACGTCGCACAGCCCGCCGGTCGAAAAGTCTGGAAACAGCTGCACCTCGCGCCCCCGCAGCACGTCGATACTAGCCTTGCACAGCTCCCGGAAGTTGTGGGGCATAATCTTGGTGCTCAGGCCCACGGCGATGCCCTCCACGCCCTGCGCGAGCAGCAGCGGGAACTTCACGGGCAGCGTGGTGGGCTCGCGCTTGCGGCCGTCGTAGCTCAGCTGCCACTCGGTGGTGTCGGGGTTGAACACCACGTCGAGCGCGAATTTGCTCAGGCGGGCTTCGATATAGCGGGCGGCGGCGGCGCCGTCGCCGGTGCGCACGTCGCCCCAGTTGCCCTGGGTTTCGATGAGCAGGTCTTTCTGGCCCAGGTTCACCATGGCGTCGCCGATGCTGGCGTCGCCGTGCGGGTGGTACTGCATGGTCTGGCCGATGACGTTGGCCACCTTGTTGAAGCGGCCGTCGTCCATCTCCTTCATGGCGTGCAGAATGCGCCGCTGCACGGGTTTCAGGCCGTCCTCGATGGCGGGCACGGCCCGCTCCAGAATCACATAGCTGGCATAGTCCAGAAACCAGTTCTGGTACATGCCGCGCACCGTGGCCACGTCGTGAATGGTTTCGCCGGGGGCGAACTTGGGCTCTTCCTCCGTTTCGGGCTCGGGCACGGTTTCGGCCGCTACGTGCACGGTCAGGGTGCCGTCGAATAAGTCGGTGGCTTCGGCCGGCCGGAGGTGGGCCGCGTCCTGCTCCGCGAAGCTGGCCGGCTCCGCGGCATCGTCGGCCGCGGCTGGGGAGAAGGCCGACAGGTCAAAATCCACCGAATCGCCGGGCTGTAAAAAATTTTGGTCGGGGGTGTCGGAATCGGGGGTGTCGAGTGTAGCCACGGGGGAAACGAATGAGGTCGGCGAACTGCCGTCAAAAATACCGGTATCAGCGCGGAGCGCAATAACTCACAAACCTGCCGGGAAGGGTAAAGTTCCCAATATTTTTAGTGCGCCGATTGAACAAGTCGGCACAAATCAAGAATAAAAACCTGCTTAAATCGTAAATTACGGCAATATATCAGACAAAAGCAAGCTAATATAAATAGCCATTCCTGGACCGGCCATGCGCGTTAAAAAGGGGGAAACCGACCGATTTTCACCGGCACGAAAAAAGCCCGGACCAAAGGCCCGGGCTTTTCCGTGGAATTTGCCGTCCAGTCTACCCCTGGCCGGCGGTCCAAACGTACGCAAAAATTTAAAAACAATTTCTACGGACGCTCTTTTTTTTATTCACAGCCTCATAACTGCCCGGAAATAACCGCGCCTTAGCGGACAATTTCCACCCAGCCTTTCAGGTTGATGCTGCAGGAAGGCTGGCTCAGCAAATAGTAATAGACGCCGGCGGGCTGGTCGGTGGCTGCCCAGTCGTTGTGATAAGCAGTGGTTTCGTACACGAGCCGGCCCCAGCGGTTGAAGACCTTGAGCTGGGGCGTGCCATAGGAACCGGGGATTTTCAGCACCGCGTTCAACTTATCACCGTTGACGGTAAGAATGTTGGGCAATTGAAATTCCCTGCTCAGCTTCACTTCATACGCTATTACCTGAGGGCAAAACCGCCCCTGCTCAATCTCGACGCTGTAGCGGCCGGGCGTGGTCACGGGCAAGGTGGGCGTTTGGGCCCCGGTATTCCACCGGTAAGCAGTGCCCGTGGGCCGGGGCGACAAGCGGGCCGGGTCGAGGACGCTCAGCTGGCCGCAGGATAGTGAATCGACCACGTTCCGCACGGGCGGAGCCACCGCTTCCCGGATGACATATTCGACCACGGCCGGACAAGTCTGGCCCTGGTCTACCTCGACGCGGTAGCGGCCGGGCGCGGTCACGGTAATAAACGGCGTGCGCGCGCCATTGCTCCAGGTATAGGCAATGCCACTCACGAATGGGGTAAGGCGCGTGGGGTCCAGCACCAGGGGCCGGCCGCAGCCCAGCGAGTCCCGCACCTGGCGCACCGATACGGGCGGCAGCACCACCACCGGAACGCTGAGTGTGGCCGTGCCCAAGCCGCAGAAGTTGGCCGTGCCGCGACGGGTGGCTACGAGCCGGGCCGTGAAGGTGCCCGCGTTGGCATAGGTGTGGCGCGGGGCGCGGGCCGTGTCGAGCGGGCTGCCATCGCCAAAGTCCCAGCTGTAAAGCAGTGTGGTGGAAGAATTATTCACGAACTGGACCGCGTAGGGCGCGCAGCTTGCGGGCGGCGTAGGCACCAATAACGAAATACCGGCAGCACTGGTGGGCGCCATATCGAATTTGAAGGCGGCCCCGTCGAGGCCGCTGGTAGCACCGGCCGAAAACGCCCCCGGCGTGGTGCCAAACGTGCGGCCGCTGTTACAGGTGAGGTGATAGAGCACCCCGGCCCGCGACACCTGGTTGGAAGCCGCGAAGTGAACGTGAGTGCCCCCGGAGGTACCCGCGTTGAAGTTGGCTTCGCCTACATACGTACCATAGAGCAGGGCCGTGGCGTTTTCGGCCAGCACGGCCAGGTACAGGCTGCGCGGCTGGCTCGAAAAAGCATCGGCGGTGCGCGGGCAGCCGGGGCTGGGCAGGTTGCCCCCGTAGGTGCTGAAGTATAGCCGCCCGCAGTTGTCGCGCCCGAAGCCGGTGAGCACATTCGAGCTCTGCAGGGAGCCGGCGGCAACCACGCTCACCTGCGTGCTGAAGATGGTAGCGCTGAGCGTCGGGTTGAGCGCATGCACGAAAAAACCCGTGCTACCGGGCACCACGGCCCCGTAGGTGCCAGTTGTGCGCGGATAGTCTCCATCCGAAGCCCCGCCCACCAACACCTGGCCGCTGGCGTCGAGGTCCAGAAAACGGGCCACGTCGTTGGAACTAGTGCCAAGGTAGGTACCGCCCAGCCGCAGGCCGGCGGCACTGTAGCGCAGCACGAAGCCATTGTTGCCAAAAGGGGCCACCGGCATAAGGCCAGGCGTGCCCAGCGGCAGGTTGAGGCTGGTGGTGCCGCCGCACACGTACACGTCGCCGCTGGCGGCTACTTTCACGTCGTGGGCCCGGTCGTCGCTGCTGCCACCCAGGTAGGTCGACCAGCGCAGGGCGGTGAGCCCGGGGTTGAAGCGGGTGAGCACGCCTTCGTAGCCCGCGCTCTTGATAGGCTGGGCGGCGTTGAGCATGGGGTAATCGGTGGATTGGGTGGTGCTGGCCACCAGCACGTCGCCGGTAGCGGGGTCTATCGCCAGGCTGCCGGGCACCGACGACACCGAACCCGCCTCCTCGCCGGAGCCGCCCAGGAAGGTAGAAGCCAGAATGGCGGTACCGGTCGCGTTGAAGCGGGTAACCACGAAATCAAGCGGAGTAAAGCTCCCCGAGCTGCCAGTACCCAGCTGGCGGTCGAAGGCCCCGGCCGTGGTGGGATAGTCGGGGGCGGTGGTGGTGCCCAATATCACTAACTCGCCCGCCGCGCTCACCTCCAGGTCGAGCGGGTAGTCCTGCGAAAATGGGCTGCCACCCGTGCCGTTCCCACCCAGGTACGTGGCATAAATTAAGGTACTGCCATTGGCCGAGAACTTAGCAATTCCCATGTTTCCGTTAAAAAACGCGGTTTTGATGGCTCCCAGCGTTACCGGATACTGCCCACCAAACAGGTAGCCGCCGGTGTACATATTGCCCTGCGCATCAGAAGCGGCCGTGTTGGCCGACATCCCCACCGGCGAGCCCGAATAGCTGGCAAACACCAGCACGGGGTCGATAACCAGGCGCTGAGCCGGGTCGTAGCCCGCGCCCAGCGCAAAGCTGATTTCGTGGCCGCGCAGCACGAAGCGGCACGGCACCGCCCGGCGCCGGCCGGTAGCCGACAGCTGCCACGCCACCGGAGCCTGCTCGCGGAGCTCGCCCACGCTGGTGCGCAGCCGCAGGTGCCCTTCCGGGGTGATGGCCAGGCCATCGAGGCCGTCGTAGCGCAGGCGGATGGCGGCCGGTTTGGCACCGGGCACCAGTTCGAAATCATACTCCAGCTGGCTGCTGCCGGCTTGCTGGTGCCAGCGCACGTCGATGCCGGGGTAGGCTTCGTGGTAGCGCACGCCAGCGTACAGTGGCACCTTCGCGGCCCACTTTGCGGGGTCATTACCCAAAAAATAGTTGTGAAATCCCTCCTGCCGCTCTTCGCCCATCAGGGCCGGAGCCGCGGCGGCTCCCACCATGGTCACGCGGAAGGCGTGGCCAGCTACCGGGGTTTGGGAAGCCTCCCTTTCGGGGCCGTGCGCCGACGGGGCGGCCAGGCTGTAGGTGAAGCAGTTGTTTTCGAGGAAGAGCCGCCCGCCGGGCAGGTCCACCGCATACTTTACCTGCTTCGCCCATTGGCCGTTATTGGGCACAAAGGGCACTTGGGTGACCGGGGTAGCGGCCCTGGCCACCGCAGTGGCCAGCAATAAACCCATCATTAAAGAAAGACGCATAAACTATTTGGTCATAAATGTGGAAAAGTTGAAGCATCAAAACTACAAATGGCTTGCCTCATAACGGCAAAATTCCCAAGCCATTGCGCAGGTTTTTTAGAAATAGTATTGCTGAATTATTGCCTTGCCTCCGAGTAGAACGAGTCTGGATAGTAGCGTGCACAAAAAAGCCCCTGAGGTTGTCAGGGGCTTTAAAAAAATGCTGGTGAAGTGCCTGTCCGGGTACTACGCCTCGATTTCGGCTTCTACCACTTCCGCAACTGGTAGCACATCCGACGTCACCAGGTCCTTTTCCAGGCGCAGGTTGTCGATGATGAATTCCTGCCGGGCGGGCGTGTTTTTGCCCATGTAATAGGTGAGCACCTGCTGAATGCTGCGGTCCGACTGCAGAATGACCGGTTCGAGCTTGATGTTTTCGCCGATGAACTTGCCAAACTCGTCGGGCGAAATCTCGCCCAAGCCCTTGAAGCGGGTGATTTCGGGGTTCTTGCCCAGCTTGCGCATGGCGGCCTGCTTCTCACTTTCGTTGTAGCAATAGATGGTTTCCTTCTTGTTGCGCACCCGGAACAGCGGCGTTTCAAGAATGAAAACGTGGCCGTTGCGCACCAAATCCGGGAAAAACTGCAGGAAGAACGTGAGCAGCAGCAACCGGATGTGCATGCCGTCGACATCGGCATCGGTGGCCACCACTACGCGGTTGTAGCGCAGGCCTTCAATGCCTTCCTCGATGTTGAGGGCGTGCTGAAGCAGGTTCAGCTCCTCGTTCTCGTACACGATTTTCTTCTTCAGCCCGAAGCAGTTCAGCGGCTTGCCGCGCAGGCTGAACACGGCCTCCAGCTCCACGTTGCGGCTCTTGGTGATGCTGCCCGAAGCCGAGTCGCCCTCGGTGATGAAGAGCGTGGTGAGCAGCTCTTTTTCGGCCCCGTCCCTGGCGTTTTCGCCCAGGTGGAAGCGGCAGTCGCGCAGCTTGCGGTTGTGCAGGTTGGCTTTTTTGGCGCGCTGGTTGGCCAGCTTTTTCACGCCGGCCATGTCCTTGCGCTCGCGCTCGCTCTGCTCGATGCGCTTGCGCAGGGCCTCGGCGGCGGCGGCGTTTTTGTGCAGGTAGTTATCGAGGTGCTCCTTGACGAAATCGAGGATGAAGCCGCGCACGGTGGGGCCGTCCTCGCCCATGTTCACGCTGCCGAGCTTGGTTTTGGTCTGGCTCTCGAACACTGGCTCCTGCACGCGCACCGAAATGGCGGCGATAATGCTGGCCCGGATGTCGGCGGCATCGTAGTCCTTCTTATAGAACTCGCGCACGGCCTTCACCACGGCCTCGCGGAAGGCGGCCAGGTGCGTGCCGCCCTGAGTAGTGTACTGGCCGTTCACGAAGGAATAATACTCCTCGCCGTAGTCGTTGCCGTGGGTCATGGCCATTTCGATATCCGGCGCTTTGAGGTGGATAATCGGGTAGCGCAGGTGCTCCACGTCGGCCTTGCGGGCGAGCAGGTCGAGCAGGCCGTTTTCGGAGTAATACTTCTGGCCGTTGAAGTTGATGGTGAGGCCGGCGTTGAGGTAAACGTAGTTCCAGACCTGGTTTTCGAGGTATTCCGGGATGAAGCGGTAGTTCTTGAAAATCGTGTCGTCGGGCTGAAAGGTGACGAGGGTGCCGTTGCGCTGGCTGGTTTTGGTAGGCTTGAGGTCGGCCACCAGGTTGCCCTGGGCAAACTCCGCCGCCTTCATAATGCCTTCGCGCACGCTTTGCACCAGGAAGTAGCCGCTCAGGGCATTCACGGCCTTGGTGCCCACGCCGTTCAGGCCCACGGATTTTTGAAACACCTTGGAGTCGTACTTGCCGCCGGTGTTGATTTTGCTCACCACGTCCACCACCTTGCCCAGGGGAATGCCGCGGCCGTAGTCACGTATCTGCACCCGCGAATCGGAGATTTTGATGTCGATGGTCCGGCCGTGGCCCATCACATGCTCGTCGATGCAGTTGTCGACCACTTCCTTTACCAGCACATAAATGCCGTCGTCGTAGGCCGACCCGTCCCCGAGCTTGCCGATGTACATGCCCGGCCGCAGCCGGATGTGCTCGCGCCAGTCCAGCGACCGGATGCTGTCTTCGTTGTAGCCGTGGTCGGGCACTTTCGGGGTAGCTTCCAGGTCGTCGACAAGTAGTTCGTCTTTCATTACAAAAAATACGTAAGGGGAGCAGATTTCAGGTAAAATAACGCAGAAAAGGGCGGTTCGCCAAGCCGGGCCTTACCAGTCAGCTTAGCTAAGCCCGCCAAATTATTTAGTTTTCAACACCGTCATGCCCCCGGCAGTTCACTGGGCCAGGGGATGATTCCGGAATTTCCTCCTCTCCCGAATCCTTTTTTATTCTTAAATGTTTCCCCGCCCCAATACTCTCAACCAGCCGCGCAACCTGCCCTCGCCCACGCAAACCCACGCACCGGCTGAAGTCAAGCAGGCCCCGGTTGTATACTACACCTTTCTACTAATCGGGCTTTCGCTGCTCGTGCTCGTGCTCCGCAAGCTCGATAGCGTGTTGCTGCCCATCCTGTTCGCGGCCTTGCTGGCAGTGCTGCTCCTGCCGCTGGTCACGCGGCTCGAGCGCTGGAAATTTCCGCGCATCTGGGCCATCATCGTGGCCTTGCTGCTGGTAATTGGTACGCTGGTTGGGCTGTTTTACCTGTTTGGCTCCCAGATTATGAGCCTGCGCGAGGAACTGCCCAAGCTTCAGGCCAAAAGCGTGCAGTACTTTGACCAGATTCAGCAGTGGGCGCACGCCAAATTCGGCTACGAGCCCATGAGCAAAGAGCAGCTGATTGACAGCTCAATGAAATCAGTAAAGAGCTCAGCCGGCGGCTTTTTAGGCTCCACGCTCAGCACCACGGCGGGTATTTTGAGCGTAACCACGCTGGTGCCGATTTACATCTTTTGCTTCCTGTATTACCGCGACCACATGCGGCAGTTCATGTTCCGCTTCGTGGCCCCCGACAAGCGCACCAGCGTGCTGCATACCATGGACAGCATTCAGACGGTGGTGCAGGCCTACATTCAGGGCTTGCTCACGGTCATCGTCATCGTGTCGGTGCTCAATGCCATTGGCCTGCTGGTGCTGGGGGTGAAATTCGCCGTGTTCTTCGCCATTTTCGCCTCGGTACTGGCCATTATTCCCTACATCGGCATTCTGGTGGGCTCGGCCATTCCGGCACTGGTGACGCTGGTCGAAACCGGCTCGCCGGGCAAGGCGGCGGCCGTGGTGGGCGTGTTCGTATTCGTGCAGTTTTTGGAAGGCAACTTCATCACGCCCATGATTACGGGCTCCAAAGTGAGCATCAATCCCATGGCGGCCATCATTGCCCTGATTCTGGGCGGCGAGCTGTGGGGCACGCCGGGCATGATTCTCAGCATCCCGCTGATTGCCGTGATAAAAGTGCTGCTCGATTCCAGCAAGGCCACCGAGCCCTGGGGCTTCCTGCTAGGCGACGTGACCGATGGCGAGGATACTAAAAAGGATACTTCGGACGACCAGCCCGGCTTTTTTGCCAAAGCCCTGCGCATGGTCAAGCGTACGTAGCACCGCCGCAACCCGGCCGCCCGAATAAAAGTATAGCAACAGGTACCTTCTCCTTATTTTACACCTAAACTTTTTCCCCATGACTTCGTCGAACGAAACCACTGCCCGCGCCTACAACGACCTGGTTGAAATCAACAAAACGGCCACCAAGGGCTACCAGGAGGCCGCCGAGGGCGTAACCAACCCCCAACTGAAAGCCGAGCTGAGTCGCCTGTCGCAGCAGCGGGCCCAGTTTGCCGCCGACCTGAGCCAGCACGCCAGCCGCTTTGGCGTCAGCACCGAAGATTCCGGCACCATTGAAGGAGCCCTGACCGATGCCGCCGCCGCCGTGCACCGCGGCTGGATTAACATCAAATCGGTCGTGACGGGCCAGGACGACTCCGCCATTCTGGGCGAGTGCGAAACCGGCGACGCCATCGCCCTCAAGGCCTACGAAACCGCCCTGCAAGCATCCGACCTGCCCGCCGAAGCAAAAACCGTGATTCAGAAGCAGCACGGCCAGATTCTGGAAGCCAAGAATAAAATCACCCAGCTGAAGGGCCAAACCAGCTAATGATTAGTGGTTGAGGAACAGGCGCACTTAACCTAATCGTTAACCACTACCAATCACAGCTCATAAACCACTAAAAAAGGCGGCCTCGCAAGGGCTGCCTTTTTTAGTTGCAACCTTCTGGCGGGCTAAGTTTGTTAGCTTTTCTTTTGACCCCATTCCCCGCCGCGCTTTGTACGCCATCATTGACCTTGAAACCACCGGCGGGCAGCCCACGCAGGACCGCATCACCGAAATAGCCATTTATATTCACGATGGCGAGCGCATCGTGGACGAGTACGCCACGCTGCTCAACCCTGGCCGGGCCATTCCGCCGTTCATTACCCAGCTCACCGGCATCACCAACGACATGGTGAGCGACGCGCCCAAGTTCCACGAGGTGGCCCGCAAGGTGGTGGAAATGACCGAAGGCTGCGTGTTCGTGGCCCACAACGTGCGCTTCGACTACTCGTTTCTGAAGAAGGAATTTGCCGACCTGGGCTACAACTACTCGCGCAAAACGCTGTGTACCGTGCGCCTCTCGCGCAGCCTCATTCCGGGGCAGCCCAGCTACAGCCTGGGCAAGCTGTGCCAGAACATCGGCATTCCGCTCGAAGGCCGGCACCGCGCCGCCGGCGATGCCCACGCCACAGCCCTGCTCTTCGGCCGGCTGCTGACGATAACCACCGAAACCGAAGACCTCCCCCACGGCACCGATACCAGCCACACCCTGGCCCGCGTGGATGCCCTGGCCCCCGCCGGCCGCCGGCCCGAGGGCACCAAAGCGCCGTCGCCCAAGCGCGTGGCGGCCGTGCAGTCGGCCATTCGGGAGGCGCTGATGCCGCCGCTGGTGTCGGCGGCGCTGGTGGCCAGTCTGCCCCAAGCCACGGGCGTATACTACTTCCACAACGAAGCGGGCGAGGTGATTTACGTGGGCAAGTCCATCAATATCTACAAGCGCATCCAGCAGCATTTCGCGGTAGACGTGAAGTCGCGCAAGAGCCTGGATTTCAAAAACTCCATCGCCGATATTACCTGGGAGCTGACCGGCTCCGAGCTGGTGGCGCTGCTCTACGAGTCGCACCTGATTAAGCTGATGAAGCCGGCCTATAACCGCGCCCAGCGGCGCTCGGTATTCCCGGCCGGCATCTACCTGCGCATCGATGAGCAGGGCTACAAGCGCCTGGCCTACGGCCGCGCCGATGCCCGCAATGCCGAAGTTCCCATCATCGCGCTGGGCAATCAGTTCAAGGCCCAGGGCTTTCTCTACCACAAAGTATCCAAGTACAACCTCTGCCAGAAGCTCTGTGGCCTGTACAAAACGCCGGGCGGCTGCTTCGACTTCCAGGTGCACCGCTGCCTGGGGGCCTGCGTGGGCCAGGAGCCGCCCGAGAGCTACAACCTGCGCGTGGACGAGGCCATCGACAGCATCAGCTACGAGCACGAAACCTTCGTGGTCATCGGGGCGGGCCGCACCGAGCTGGAAAAAAGCATCGTGCTGGTTGAGAACGGCCGCTACCGGGGCTTCGGCTACGTGGATGAGACGTTCTCGGCCCGCAAGCTGGCCGATTTCCGCGACGTCATCAAGCCCTACACCGACAACAAGGACGTGCAGCAGATTATCCGGCAGCACCTGCGCACCAGGCACAAGGGCGAGCGGGTGAAGGTGTTCGGGTAAAGACCGGCGAATGGGTGGAGCGGTGAATTAGGACAGTTATCAAATTAGTATGTGGCCGTTTAAACAAGGTAAAGACGCAACATTTTGCGTCTCGTCGTTGAACGAAATCGTCTGACGGTGCTCCCGTAAGCCGTTCAACGACGAGACGCAAAATGTTGCGTCTCTACTCCCGTACACCAACCCGAAAGTTGCTGTAATTGAATTATTAGTAGGACGCAGGCTGATTTTTATCATAGTTCGGCTACCGGCTTTCCCCTAGTTTTAGAGAGTGGTGGGAAAGCTGCTGTCAACTGCCACTCAGGTTCTGCCCATGGGCTGAGCGCGGCCAGCCCACGGGCGTCCGCACCGCGCAACTTACTGACCAACCATTCAATTCGCGCGTCTACCAGCGCCGGGAGCCATGACTTCTTCCCTGCTGTTCGACTTACTGATTATCCTGCTGCTTTCCGTAGGTGTTACGCTGCTGTTTATCCGCATCCGGCTGCCCTCCATCATCGGGTTTCTGGTTACGGGCATGCTGGCCGGGCCCTACGCGCTCGGGCTGGTGAAGGGCCCGCTGAAGGTCAATCAGGTGGCGGAGCTGGGCATTATCCTGCTCATGTTCACCATTGGGCTGGAGTTTTCGATGCAGAGCCTGGTGCGTATCCGGCGGGCGGTTTTTTTGGGCGGCACGTTGCAGGTGGGGCTCACGGTGCTGGTGGTGGCCGTGCTGGCGCTGGCCGCTGGCTGCTCTATGGGTACGGCCATATTCTGGGGCTTTCTGATTTCCCTCAGCAGCACCGCCATCGTGCTCAAGCTGATGCAGCAGCGGATGGAAGTAGAATCCATGCACGGGCAGATTGTGCTGGCCATCCTGCTTTTTCAGGATGTGGTGGTGGTGCCGATGATGCTGCTGATTCCGCTGCTCAGCGGGCAAGCCACCGGCAGTCCCTGGCTGATGCTGGGCCTGATGCTGGCCAAAATCGTGGGCGTGCTGGTCGTGGTGGTCCTCGGGGCCCGCTACTTCATGCCCTGGCTGCTGCTGGCGGTGGCCCGCACGCACAGCCGCGAGCTGTTCCTGCTCACCGTCATCGGAACCTGCCTGGGCGTGGCCTGGCTGACCGAGGAAGCGGGCCTTTCGATGGCGCTGGGGGCCTTTTTGGCCGGCCTGCTCATTGCCGATTCCGAATACAGCTACGAGGCCGTGAGCAGCGTACTGCCGTTCCGGGAGGTTTTCGCCAGCTTCTTTTTCGTATCCATCGGCATGCTCTTCGATGTGCGGGTGCTGCTGGCCCACCCGCTCGAGATTCTGCTGCTCACGCTCGGCGTGATACTGCTGAAAATGCTGCTGACTCCGTTCGCCGCCGTGTTTTTGCGGGCGCCCGTGGGCGAAACCCTGCTGGCCGGGCTGGCCCTGGCTCAGGTGGGCGAGTTTTCCTTCGTGCTTTCGCGGGCGGGCCTGCAGGCGGGCCTCATCAGCCCCGACAGCTACCAGCTATTTCTGGCCATTTCCGTGCTCACCATGTGCTGCACGCCACTGGTGATGGCCGCGGCCCGGCCCTCGGTGGCCTGGCTGATGCGCCGGCCGTTTCCCATGCGGCTGGAGCAGCAGCTGCACCCGGCTGATAGTCCTTCCCTGCCGTCGCTCACGCTCCCCCACGGCCCGCTCACCGACCATCTGGTGGTGGTGGGCTACGGGCTGAACGGGCGCAACGTAGTGCGGGCCGCCAAGTTTGCCAGGCTCCCGCACATCATCCTCGAAGCCGATGCCGAAAAGGTGCACCGGGGCCTGAAGCGCGGCGAGCGCATCGTGTACGGCGATGTTACCCACGAGCCCGTGCTGGAGCACCTGGGCGTGGCCCAGGCCCGGATGGTGGTGGTGGCCATCTCCGACCCCGCCGCCACGCTGCGGGCCGTCGTCGCCATCCGGCGGCTCAACCCCAAAACCTGCATTCTGGTGCGCAGCCTCTACCTCTACGAGCACAAGAAGCTCTACCAGGCGGGCGCGACCAAGGTGATTTCGCAGGAGCAGGAAACGTCGATGGAGGTGCTGGCCCACGTACTGGCCCGTTTCCTGGTGCCGCAGCCCGATATTGAAAAGCTCATCGACGAGCTGCGCCATGGCAACCACGCCATGCTGCGGCCCCATTCCATCACGAAATCGGCCTGGTCGAGCATCCACGTCGGGCTGGCGGGGGCCGAGCTGGCCACGGTGCCGCTCCAGGCCGACCCGCAAACCTGTCTGGTGGGCAAGCGCCTGGCCGAGTCCGATATGCGGCAGCGCTTCGGGCTGAGCGTGCTGGCCATTCGCCGCGATGGCTCGATGCTCCCGGACCTGAACGACGACACCGTCATTCAGCTCCACGACACGCTGTATGTCTTCGGCAAGCCGGCGCAGGTAGCGTCCTTCGTGCAGACGATGCAGCCCGCCGAGGCCTGATGCCCTGCCCCGGCGGTGGCCCGGACGAGCCGGGCGAGGCGGTCGCCTAGCTCCTACTTCCTTCCAACGCGACAAGGCCCGCTGAACAGTGTTCAGCGGGCCTTGTTCGGTGCTTGGCCAGGCTACTTGCGGCCGGCTACCATTTCCTCCACCACTAGGGGCACAGGAGGGTGGTGACGTCACTCAGCTTGCTGGTTTCACCCCCGGCGACCTTACGCAGGATGCGGCGCATTTGCCGGAACGGAATTTGGACGGGCCGACGCGGGCCGGCACGTTGGGCGTGATGCCGGCCAAGACCGACACCAAAACGCCCCCGATTTCCGTGAGCCACCAGGAGTCCGCCACGGAGCAACAGCCCTTGCCTACATGCTGGTAGTACCTGCCCCTGGCCTCTTTAGTGCTGGGCTCGCGCACCGAGTAGAGCATAGGTAGGCTGTGCAGCGAGCAGCAGAGCAAATTGTCCAGAGCTTGACTAAGAGGCAAAGTATGGCTGCAGGTGCTATTAATAAAGTGTTGATACACAATATTTTGAAAATATTAATACACCCTTGATTTCTCGTATATTTTCCGCTTCACTCTTGAAAATTGACATAGAATATATTGTCGGCAAGTCAGTATTATTCAACTACAACATGATTAATAGCAATTTTTATTGATTTTTACCATAAAATATAACGTATTTATATAATTTTTAAAATATTATTAATTATAATAATATTTATTTTTTTTATTATTAAATTAATGTATATATTTACATATATTCACTCTGGCAGGAGTTGCTGCTCTTATCCATCTTTTTAGTAAAACAGCATGGGAAATCTCTTACAAGCCTCCGTGCGCCTACTTCTTGTAGCCACGCTGCTAGCACCGGCATTTACCAGCCAAGCCCAGACAGGCATCGGCACGACGACTCCAAATCCTTCGGCCGCCCTCGACGTTCAGAGTTCGTCGCTTGGCTTTTTGCTCCCTAGGGTTGCCCTGCAAGCCGTTACCGACGGCACTACCATCAGCAACCCGGCCCCGGCGCTGCTGGTGTACAATACGAGCACCAACCTGAGTGGTGCAGGCTTTTACTATAATGCCGGAACAGCCGCGGTACCCAGCTGGCAGCGATTCGTGACCACTGGCTTTACCGTGGGGCAGGATTTTTGGGGCCTCAACGGCACCAGTTCCACCTCAACCAACTTTATGGGCACGATGAATGGCCAGGACCTGGCCTTCCGGGTCAACAACGACGAGCGGATGCGACTAAATATGGCCGGTAACCTGGTAACGAGCGCCACCATGAAGGTGGGCATCGGCACTTCGGTACCCTCCAATACGCTACACCTGGGCGGAAACATGAGCAGCGTTCGGGTTGAGGGCTTGGGAGGCAACGGCATCCGTTACCTTACGACCGACAACACCGGTGTGATAAAGATTGGTACCGAAGCGCCTGGCACCGGCAATGATTTTGTCCTGAATCAGACGGGCCTGCAGAATGCGAGCTTCAATGTTAGCGGTTCGGGTGGCGTGGGCGGAAACATGAACGTCGGCAACAACCTTAATGTAAGCAACAACCTTACTGTGAACGAAAACATCACGGTTCGTAATAACCTGACTGTAGATAGAAATATGACTGTCACAGGGAATTCGACTAATACCGGTAACTCCACATTCAGTGGCAGCACCACTTTCAACGGCACTACTGCACTCAATGGTATCAACACATCCATCTCAGGAAATACAACGCTCGCTACGTTAGCGGGCACCGGCACTCGCATGGTTATCGCAAATAGTTCGGGGCTGCTTTCCGCACAGGCCATGCCTTCTTTATCCATAAGCGGGACCACCCTGACTTTGACGGGTGCCAGTCCCGTAACACTGCCCACGAGTATTGGGCCGATAGGTCCGGCAGGCGCTAATGGGGCGGTTGGAGCGGCTGGGCCAGCCGGTGTAGCTGGGCCGGCTGGAGCACCAGGTACTAATGGCACCAATGGGGTGGCTGGAGCAGCTGGGCTAGCCGGACCAGCTGGGGCGGCTGGAGCGGCAGGTACTAATGGTACTAATGGTACTAATGGCACCAATGGGGCGGATGGAGCGGCTGGGGCGGCTGGGGCGACTGGAGCGGCAGGTACTAATGGGACTGCCGGACTAGCTGGGGCGGCTGGGGCGGCTGGGGCGGCTGGGGCGGCTGGACTAGCTGGGGCAGCTGGAGCGACTGGGGCGGCTGGAGCGGCAGGTACTAATGGTACTAATGGTACTAATGGCACCAATGGGGCGGATGGAGCGGCTGGGGCGACTGGAGCGGCTGGGGCGACTGGAGCGGCAGGTACTAATGGGACTGCCGGACTAGCTGGGGCGGCTGGAGCTGCCGGACTAGCTGGGGCGGCTGGACCAACCGGTGGAGCTGGGCCGGCTGGGCCGATTGGGCCGATTGGGCCGATTGGGCCGATTGGGCCGATTGGGCCGATTGGGCCGGCTGGGCCGGCTGGACCAGTGGGTTCGCAGGGTCCGATTGGGGCTACCGGGGTCAAGGGTAATGCCGGAGATGCAGGGCCTACTGGCGCAGCGGGGTTGGTTGGGCCGGTTGGTTCCACTGGCCCAGCTGGCTCTAGTGCTACCCTCATTAACACCAACGGCAACTCGTATCCATTACCAACTCCCGGAACTGCTGGCAGCCTACTGTTCGTCCGTTACACCCCTGGAAGTGAGCTCATCCTTACCGGGTCGACAACATACCAAATTGAATTGGGTAGCGCGGGGCCGCTTCTTTCAGTTACAATAACGCTTGGCAGTGTTGGTATAGCGCAGCTCCTCTACGATGGCAGTGTTTGGGTTGTCGTTAGCGTTCAATAACTGTCGCCATGAACTCAATCCTACACAGACGGTGGGCGCGCTTGATGCGCACTACCGCATTCCTGGCCCTGCTGGGAGGAAGCGTGGCGCGGCCGCTTTCCAGCCAGGCCCAGGCGCTCTACATCGGCCCGAACGGCATCGTAGGCATCACCGATTCGGTGCTCTACGTGCGGGGAAATGTCATGAATGACGGAAGATTCAGCATGGTCAAGGGCCGGCTCTTCGTGGACGAGGGAGACCTTCTTAGTGCAGCGGGTAGCAACTGGACGGCGGGCCTGGGCACGATAGTGTTGATGGGCACGGCTTCGCACAGCCTCAGTATGAATGGGGCAACCATGCACAACCTGCGCCTCAACAACACCGGTGGCACGGTCCTGGGCTCGAATGCCACCGTTAAGGGTGCCTTGGTACTTGACCAGGGGCATCTAAATACGACGACGGCCCTGAGCATGACACTGACCCCGACGGGGAAGGTGTACAAAGAAACGAACGACCATTATGTGAAGGGCAGCCTGCGACAAACACAAACCGTGGCGGGCTCTGCTCCCATCGATTTTGGCCGCATGGGGTTCGTGCTCAATCCACAAAACCAGGCGTTCACTTTGCAGGTGGACCGCCGGACGGGCGTAAATCAGCCCAATTATTCCTTCGGCCAGAATCCGCTGCTTAGCGGCAATCAGGGCATTGACCGCATGTGGGTGCTTTCGACCAGCAATAGATTGAACCCGGCGACCCCCGTGACTGTAACCCTTTCGTGGCTATCCGACAACGACCGCACCCTGAACTTCGGGGCCAGCATGGCCCAGGTGTGGCGCTCTACCAACCAGGGGCTGAGCTGGGTGCGCGAAGGAGGGCCGCAATCGGGAGTCGCTCGCGCGCTAACTATCACGCCAACCGTGCTCAATGCGTGGTTCACGGTGAGCACTGCGGATACCCCGCTTCCGGTGGAACTCACCGATTTTACCGCTACTGCCCGCCAGCTTGATGCCGTACTGAAATGGAGTACGGCCTCGGAGTTGCACAGTGCTTGGTTTGCCGTCGAACGCTCGTGGACGGGCCTGGACTGGCGCGAAATCAGCCGGATACCCGCCGCGGGAACAAGCTCGAAGCCGCTTAGTTACTCGGCTACCGATGTGCAGGTGGGAGCCCAGCACGCAGAGGTGTACTATCGCCTCCACCAAATTGACCTGGATGGGACCAGCGCCTACAGCATGTTGCGGTCGGTTCAGTTCGCCAAAACCATTGCGTTTGGGGTGGTGGCATACCCGGTGCCCATGCAGGAATTCCTCACCCTCGACCTGAGTACCCCAAGCGCGGGACCGGTAGCCATTGAATTCTATGATGCAACGGGCCGACTGGTGCTTAGCCAAAATTCTTCGGCCCTAAGCGGCACCACTCGTTACCAAATGGATGTCAAATCGCTGGCTTCAGGCATTTATTCGCTTCGAGTGCGCCAAGGTGCGAATGAGGTGCGACGGAAGCTGCAGCGGCTTTAGTGTCGCAAGGCAACCTGATATGTATCCAGCCAAAAGGCCCGCCTCCTAATTGGAAGCGGGCCTTTTGGCTGGGTGTGTCGGCTTACTTCTTGCCGGCCAGAATCTCCTCCACCACCGCCGGGTCCAGTAGAGTCGTCACGTCGCCCAGGTTGCTGGTTTCGCCCTCGGCGACTTTGCGCAGGATGCGGCGCATGATTTTGCCGGAGCGGGTTTTGGGCAGGCCCGACACGAGCTGAATCTTGTCGGGCTTGGCGATTTTGCCGATTTCGGCCACCACCGTTTCGATGATGCTGGCCTCGTAGATGCTGCGCTCGGCGGCGGTTTTGGGCAGGCCGTGCTGGCAGATAACGTAGGCGTAGATGCCCTGCCCCTTCACGTCGTGCGGGTAGCCCACCACGGCCGACTCCACTACGTACTCGTTCTGGTTGATAGCGTTTTCGATTTCGGCCGTTCCGAAACGGTGGCCGCTCACATTGATAACGTCATCGACGCGGCCGATGATGCGGTACAGGCCCTGCTCGTCGCGCCGGGCCCCGTCGCCGGTGAAGTAGTAGCCGGGGTAGGGCTGGAAGTAGGTTTGCTGGGCCCGCTCATGGTCGCCCCAGGTAGTGCGGATGATGCCCGGCCAGCTGCCCTTGATGGCCAGGTAGCCTTCCTGGTCGTTGCCCTCGATTTCGGTGCCGTCCTGGTTCAGCAGCACGGGCTGCACGCCGGGCAGCGGCAGGCCGGCGCGGGCGGGCACGCTGGGCGTGATGCCGGCCAGGGCCGAAATCATAATGCCGCCGGTTTCGGTCTGCCACCAGGTGTCTACCACGGGGCAGCGGCCCTTGCCGATGTGCTGGTGGTACCAGTGCCAGGCTTCCTCATTGATGGGCTCGCCCACCGAGCCGAGGATGCGCAGGCTGTGCAGCGAGTAGCTCAGCACATTGTCTAGGGACGTGGCCATGAGGCTGCGGATGGCCGTGGGCGCGGTGTAGAAAATGGTGACGTGATGCTTGTCAATCACCTCCCAGAAGCGGCCGGCATCGGGGTAGGTGGGCACGCCCTCGAACAAAAGGCTGGTGCTGCCGGCCAGCAGCGGCCCATACAGCCCGTAGGTGTGCCCCGTGACCCAGCCAATGTCGGCCGTGCACCAGTACACATCATTCTCCTCTACTTGGAACACGTTGCGGAACGTATAATCAGCCCACACCATGTAGCCGGCCTGGCTATGCACCACGCCCTTGGGCTTGCCGGTGCTGCCGCTCGTGTAGAGGATGAAAAGCGGGTCTTCGGCCGCCATTTCCTCGGCGGGGCAGGTGAGGGCGGCGTTTTTGGCCTCCTCGTGGTACCACACGTCGCGGCCTTCCTGCATGGTTACGGGCCAGCCCAGGTGCTCCACCACGATGACGCGGCGCACGCCGGGGCAGGTCACCAGCGCCTCGTCCACCACGCTCTTCACCGGAATTTGCTTGGGGCCGCGGTTTAGGCCGTCGGCCGTGAGCACGAAGTGGGCATCGGCATCGTTCACCCGGTCGGCAATAGCGGTGGCCGAGAAACCGGCAAACACCACCGAATGCACCGCCCCGATGCGGGCGCAGGCCAGCACGGCCACCGCCAGTTGCGGTATCATGGGTAGGTAAATGATGACCCGCTCGCCCTTCTCCACGCCGTTGTTCAGCAACACGTTGGCAAACTGGCACACCTGCTGGTGCAGCTCGCGGTAAGTCAGGCGCAGGTGCCGGGTTTTCGAGTCGTTGGGCTCGAAGATGAGGGCCAGCTTATTGCCGCGCTGGGCCAGGTGCCGGTCGAGGCAGTTTTCGGTGATGTTGAGCCGCGCCCCATCGAACCAGGTGCTGGTGCCGGCCGGCGAAAACTCGCCGCCGCGCACGGTATCCCATTTCTTACGCCAAGTGAAAGGTGCCGCGCAGGCCGCCCAGAAAGCATCGGGGTCTTCGACGGACTGTCGGTAATCGGCGTGGTATTCTTCGAGGGTGCGAATGCGGGAGTGCATGGAGATGGTGGGTTTTTATCGTTGGTGTTAATTGTTAATTGTTAGTAGAACGTCATGCTGAACGCAGTGAATCATCTCTACTGCATTGGTAATCAACTACGATTGCAACGAAGCGGTAGAGATGCTTCACTGCGTTCAGCATGACGTTCGATTAATTCTTCAAAAATGCCTGCCCCACGCCCCGCCGGACCAGGGCGGCCCGGATTTCATCCAGAATCAGCGGGTCGTCGATGGTGGCGGGCAGGGCAAATTCTTCGCCATCGGCCAGCTGGCGGAGGGTTTTGCGGAGGATTTTGCCGGAGCGGGTTTTGGGCAGCCGGGCCACGCTCAGCACCGTACGGAAGCAGGCCAGCGCCCCGATACGGGCCCGCACGGCGGCCACCAGCTCTTTTTCCAGCTGCTCCTCCCCTATCGTCTGGCCGTCCTTCAGCACCACCAGGCCCACTGGCACCTGGCCGCGCAGGCTGTCGGCCAGGCCCAGCACGGCGCATTCGGCCACGGCCGGGTGGGCGGCCAGCACCTCCTCTATCTCGCCGGTGCTCAGGCGGTGGCCCGCCACGTTTATCACGTCATCGACCCGGCCCATGATGTAGGTGTAGCCCTCGTGGTCGCGGTATCCGCCATCGCCGCTCAGGTAGTAGCCGGGGAAGGGGGCCAGGTAGGACTCGTGGAACCGGGCATCGTCGTTCCAGAGCGTGGGAAAGCAGCCGGGGGGCAGGGGCAGTTTCACGGCTACCAGGCCGGTGGTGCCGGCCGGCACGGGCGCGCCCGCCTCATCGAGAATGTGCACATCGTAGCCCGGCACGGGGTGGCCGGCGCTGCCGGCGCGGGGGGTGGGCATACCTTCCAGGCCCACCAAAGTGGCCAGCATGGGCCAGCCGCTCTCGGTTTGCCACCAATGGTCTACCACCGGCACGCCCAGCAAGTGCTGGGCCCAGGCGTAGGTGGCGGGGTCGCAACGCTCGCCGGCCAGAAAGAGGTGACGCAGGCTGCTCAGGTCGTACTGCCGGGCCAGCTCCCCGTCGGGGTCCTCCTTCTTAATGGCCCGGATGGCGGTGGGGGCCGTGAACATCACCCGCACCCGATAGTCGGCCACCAGCCGCCAAAACGTACCGGCATCGGGCGTGCGCACCGGCTTGCCCTCAAACAGCACGCTGGTGCAGCCCCGCAGCAGCGGCCCGTACACTATATAGGAGTGCCCCACGGCCCAGCCAATATCGGAGCCGCTGAAAATGACATCGCCGGGGGCCAAATCATAAATGGCGCGCATGCTGAAGTGCAGCGCCACGGCATGGCCGCCGTGGTCGCGCACCACGCCCTTGGGCCGGCCGGTGGTGCCACTGGTGTATAATATATAAAGTGGGTGCGTGGCGGGCACCGGCACGGCGGCCACCGGGGCCGCGCTCAGCAGGGTTTGGTAGTCGACATCGCGACCGGCCAACAGCCCGGCCGTAACGAAGCCGCGCTGACACACCACCACATGGGCCGGCTGGAAGGTGGCCAGAGCCAGGGCCTCGTCCACCAGCGGCTTGTAGGGAATCACGCGGTCGAATTCCATGCCGCCCGAAGCGCAGATAACCACGCGGGGCCGGGCATCGTCAATCCGCACGGCCAGCTCGTGGGGCGCGAAGCCGCCGAACACCACCGAATGCACCGCCCCAATGCGGGCGCAGGCCAGCATGGCCACCACGGCCTCGGGCATATTGGGCATGTAGATGATAACCCGGTCGCCCATTTCAACCCCGATTTCCCGCAAGCCCCCGGCGAAGCGGGCCGTGAGGTCGAGCAGCTCGGCGTAGGAGTAGCTGCGGCGGGTGCTGGTAACGGGCGAGTCGTAGAGCAGGGCCGGCTGGTCGCCCCGCCCCTGCCGCACCTGCTCATCGAGGCAGAGGAAGGCGGTATTCAGCTCCCCACCCGCAAACCAGCGGTAGAAGCCGTTGGCATCCTGGCTCAGGGCGTCGGCGGGCGGCTTATCCCAGTGCAGGTACTGGGCCTGGGCCGCCCAGAACGCGGCGGGGTCGGCCAGGCTGGCGGCGTGGGTGGCGGCGTAGGAGCAGGCAGGTTTCATGGCGGGTGGGAAGTAGCGCGGACTTTGTAGTCCGCGAGTAGGTTAGGTTCGTTTGATGTCGTTCGGTCGCGGACTACAAAGTCCGCGCTACATTATCGGCCAGCAATTCCCGCACTTTCTCCATGAGCTGGCGGGTGCTGAAGGGCTTGGGAATGTATAAGTCAGCCCCCATTTCGTAGCCCTTCTGCACGTCGGCCTCGCGGCTTTTGGCCGAGAGGAAAATGACCTTGGTGCCGGCGCGGTCGGGGCGCTGGCGCAGCTGGCGGCACACCTGGTAGCCGTCCACGTCGGGCATCATGATATCGAGGAGGATGAGGTCGTAGGCGGTTTGGTCGATGGCGGCCAGGGCCTCGGTGCCGTTGCGGGCAATGCCGACCTGGTAGCCATTTTTGCGCATCAGGAATTCGAGCGACATGACGATGTTCGGCTCGTCGTCAACGATTAGAATGTGGGTCGTTTTCATGTAGATAAGACAGGTGGAAGTCCGTCATGCAGAGCGCAGCGAAGCATCTTTACTGCATAACTAATTGGTTTACTATTGCGGTAAAGATGCTTCGCTGCGCTCTGCATGACGTTCTGTTTCATGACGCTCTTCCGGCGCGCTTCCGGGCAGCGGCAGCTCAATGAAGAAGCGGGCCCCCTGGTCGGGTGCGCTCTCCACCCAGATGCGGCCGTGGTGGAGCTCCACGATTTTGCGGGTGATGGCCAGGCCCAGACCCGTGCCTTCGGGCTTGCGGGTGGTCTGGTTGTGGGCCTGGTAAAACTTGTCGAAGATGAGGTGGTGGGCGGCCGGCGAGATGCCGCGCCCGTTGTCCTCAACACACAGAAGCACCATGTCGGCGGCGGGCCAGGCCAGCACCGAAATCCGGCCCTGGCCGTTGTCCTGGCAGGCCTTCACGGCATTGGAAAGCAAGTTGACGAGCACCTGCATCAGCCGGTCGCGGTCGGCGAAGAGCACGGGCAGGTCGGCGGGCACGTCCACGTGCAGGGCAATGTGCTTGTCGCGCAGCAGCTGGCCCACGGCCTCCAGGGCTTCGGCTACCAGCTCGGCAATTGGTACGGGCGTGCGCTCCAGCGTGGCCTGGCCCGATTCAAATTTCTCCAAATCCAGCACCAGCGAAATAAGCCGGGTCAGCCGCTCGGCCTCGCGCCCGATGGTGAGCTGGAAGCGCTGCTGCTCTTCGGCTTCCAAATCGGGGTTGTCGGCCAGGATTTCGGCCAGCGCCCGGATGCTGGTGAGCGGCGTGCGCAGCTCGTGGGTCACGGTGTAGAGAAATTCGTCCTTGCGCTGGTCCAGGGCCTGAAGCTGGTCGTAGGCGGCCCGCAATTCCTCGGTGAGGCGCTGGAGCTGGCGGCTCTGCTTCTGGAGCTGGCGGTTGGCCTCCAGCAGCTGCTGGCTTTCCTTGAGAATGCCCACCACGCTGTCGTAGCTGATTTGCTCGGCCCCCGCCACCGAGGCCACCAGCAGCCGGGCACTGGCCGGGCCTAGGCTGCCGGCCAGCAGCTTTTCGGCGTAAGTGAGCAGGCGCGGGTCGGCAGGAACGGTGACTGAGTGATTGAGTAACTGAGTGAATTCTTCTTCCTGCGCGGGGGGCATGGCATCGGGGAAGCGGGTGGCGAAGGTGCGCAGCGCCTGGTTGGTGCGCTTCTTCCCCAGAAAGCCGATGAGCAGGCCGCGCACGTCGGGAAAGGGCGTGCGGCCCTGCCAGCCGGCCACTTCCTCGGCCAGGCTGCGCCGGGTGAATACGTCCACGAACACATCGGCCTGGCGCAGCTCCAGCGCCGTGGGCGGCCAGGCCAGCGACAGGCCGACGTAGAGGCCAATGTTGAAAAACCAGCTCCAGAATAGCCCGTGCGAGAGGTAGTCCAACCCTTCGAGCCCGAACAAAGCGAAGGGCCGCAGCCCCGCGATACCGCCCACGCCATCCGTCATGATGCTCGTCGGCAGTTGCCCCGGCCCCACCAGCGTGGGCAGCACCAGCGTAAAAAACCACACCGCAAACCCGGCCAGCAGGCCCACCGTGGCCCCGCGCCGGGTGCCGCCCTTCCAGTAGAGGCCGCCCAGCACGGCGGGCACGAACTGCGCCACCGCCGCGAACGACACCAGGCCGGTGTTTACCAGCGGCAGCTGCTTGCCCACCACGGTATAGTAGGCGTAGGCCAGCAGCAGCACCAGCACCACGGCCAGGCGGCGGCTTTCGAGGGCCACGCGGCCCAGGTAGGCAAACCAGCGGGTTTGCAGGGCCGGCTGCGCCGCCGGCACCCGCACCAGCACCGGCATGAGCAGGTGGTTGCTCATCATCACGCTCAGGGCAATAGTTTCGACGATAATCATGCTGCTGGCCGCCGACAAGCCCCCCAGGTAGGTGAGCAGCGCCAGCCAGGAGTGCCCTGCCGCCAGCGGCAGCGCCAGTACGAACGTATCGGCGTCGATGCCGCTGGTGCCCAGCCGCAGCATGCCCCCAAAGGCGATGGGCAGCACAAACAGGTTGATGATGATGAGGTAGAGCGGAAACAGCCACATGGCCTTGCGCAGGTGGCTTTCATCCACGTTCTCCACCACCGCCACCTGAAACTGCCGGGGCAGCAGCAGCACCGCCGACATGCTGAGCAGCAGCAGCGTGAACCAGGTGCCCCCGCTCGTGCCCGCGCCGCTGAGGGTGAACAGCTTCCGCAGCGCCGGCACCGCCGCCGCCTGGTCGAATACGTCGGCAAAGCCATCGAACAGGCCGTAGGTCACGAACAGGCCCACCGCCAGGAAGGCCACCAGTTTGAGCACACTTTCCACAGCCACGGCCAGCACGATGCCCTCGTGCCGCTCGGTGGCCTCCACCGAGCGCACCCCGAACAGGATGGTGAACACGGCCAGCGCGGCCGTCGTGTAGAGGGCCGTGGTAGCGGCCGGCCCGCCCACGCCGGCCCCACTCCCGGTCAGCGTCACGAATGAGGCCGCGATGGCTTTAATTTGGAGGGCGATGTAGGGCACGATGCCCAGCACGCACACCGCCGTGACCAGCGCCCCCAGCGCCGCGCTTTTGCCGTAGCGGGCCGAAATAAAATCGGCAATGGAGGTGAGCCGCTGCTGCCGGCACACCCGAATGATTTTGCGCAGCACCAGCCACCAAAGCGGTGCCAGCAGCGTCGGCCCCAGGTAAATACTCACGAACTCGACCCCGTGGGAGGCGGCCCGCCCCACCGAGCCGTAATACGTCCAGGCCGTGCAGTACACGGCCATGCTCAGGGCGTACACGTAGGGGTTGCTCACCAGGCTCTTGCGGGCCGCCGACCGACGCTCCGCCGCGTAGGCCACGCCGAAGAGCAGGACCAGGTAGCCGAACGAAAAGCCAATGACAAGCAGCTTGGACATTATTCAATGAGTGACTGAGTGAAGGAATGACTGAGTGAAGGAGTGGGTCAACTGAGACTAAGTAGTTTGGAGGAATTGTTTTGTCATTTTAGAACGTCATGCTGAGCTTGTCGAAGCATCTCTACCGCTTCGTTGAACGGCCCTGGCGAAGCGGTAGAGATGCTTCGACAAGCTCAGCATGACCGTCTTTTTGTAAAATCAATTTCATCGAATTATTTAACTGTGCAATTGAACAAGGAATTTCTTATTCGCTCATATCCCAGTTTAATCACTCCACTCAGTCACTCATTGGTTCGACGAACCAGCCAGGCGGTTAATCCTACCAGCAGAATCCAGGTGAGCAGCATGTAGAGGTAGAGCACGGGCACGCCGCCCACCCGGCCGTCGTGGTCGAACACGGCCAACAGGGGGAAATTGAGCAGTAATCCGAATAGTCCGGCCAGGAACAGCAGGCGCTGGCTGCGGCGGGATTCGACGTGGTCGGGGTGCGAGCGGTTGGGCACGGGCAATGAGGGCTTGATGGGCATGGGGCGGGCGATGCGCCAAGTAAGCGACCGCCCGCCAATGTAACGGAAAAGCCGCCGGCCCAACAGGCCGGCGGCTTTTGAGGGCTTATCCAGGCCCGGCGCGGGGACGCTAAGCGCCGGCCGAGGGCTGGTCGTCCATCAGTTTCACATTACGCACATCCTTCATGTAAATCGACCCAATAATGAAGCAGATGAAGGCAATAGTAACCGGGTAAATCAGGCCCATGAAGCTGCTGTACGATTTTGAGAACGTGCCCTCGGGCTGAGCCGCCGCCCACACCGTGAGCGAGGTGGCGATGAAGGGCACGAAGCCCCCAAACACGCCGTTGCCGATGTGGTAGGGCAGCGAGAGCGAGGTGTAGCGCACCTTGGTCGGAAACAGCTCGACGAGGTAGGCGGCAATCGGGCCGTAGGCCATCGTCACGAACAGCACCAGGCAGAACACCAGCGCAATCATGGGCAGGAGCTGGGGCGAGGCCGATTGCATGACGGCGGGCACGGCCGCTACGGCTGCTCCGGCGGCATCGACGGTAGCCGGGATGGCAGCCGTTTTTTCCGTCAGCGGCCCGGCAAAGGCCTTGATACCGTAGAAAAGCGGAATCGTGAACAGGGCCCCGCAAATCAGGCCGGTCATGATAATTTTCTTGCGGCCAATGCGGTCCGACAAACTACCCCAGTACACGAAGAAGGGCGTGGCCAGCAGCAGGGCCGTGCAGAGCACGATGGCCGCATCCACGATGCTCATTTTCAGGGTCGAAAGCATGAAGGAATAAGCGTAGAACTGGCCGGTGTACCACACCACCCCCTGGCCCATGGTGGCTCCAAACAGGGCGATGAGCACGAGGCGGCGGTTTACGGGGTTCACGAAGGACTCGCGCAGCGGGTTGGTGCTGGTTTTGCCCTCGGCTTTGGCTTTGGCAAACAGCGGCGACTCGGCCAGCCGGCGACGAATGTAGTAGGAGGCAATAATGAGAAAGCCCGAGAGCAGGAAGGGCAAGCGCCAGCCCCACTCCTTGAAAGCCTCTTCGCCGAGGAATTTGCGGGTGGCCAGAATCACGAGTACCGACAGGAACAGGCCGGCCGTGGCCGTAATCTGGATGAAGCTGGTGTAGTAGCCGCGCTTGTTGTCGGGGGCGTATTCGGCCACGTAGGTGGTGGCCCCGCCATATTCGCCGCCCAGGGCCAGGCCCTGCAACAGGCGTAGCACCACCACGATGGCCGGGGCCGCGAGCCCGATTTTATCGTAGCTCGGAATCAGGCCGGTCACGAACGTGGCCCCGCCCATAATCAGCAGCGTGAGCAGGAAGGTGTACTTGCGGCCAATCATGTCGCCGATGCGGCCAAAGAAGATGGCCCCAAACGGCCGCACCACGAAGCCCGCCCCAAACACGGCCAGCGCCCCCAGCAAGGTGTCCTCAATCTTGCCCTTCGAGCCAAACAGCACCGGCCCGATGATGGTGGCCAGCGAGCCGAAGATGTAGAAGTCGTACCACTCAATCACGGTGCCCACTGAGGAAGCCGTGATGACCTGCCAGATTTTACTGGTTGGGGTCGCGTTGTTGTCGTGCGCCACCGGGCCGTCAACAGTGGCGGCATAAGCGCCGGGTTTCAAGCTCTGTTCCATGTGGTTGCTGGCAAAAAAAAAGGTGAGTAAGAAAGCGGGAATGGCCAGGCGGCCTACAAGAATATCTGGGTTTGCAGCGTGATTTCGGGGCGGTAGCGAATGTCGGAGGGTGCCGTGACCGTGGCGGCCGTGCCGGCGGGCAGCGAGAAGTCGGGCCGGTTGCGGTAGTTGAGGGTAAACTTGGCGTTGTGCCCGTCGAGGTAGAAGTTGGCCCCGAGGTCGGTGATGTTCACGTTGCGCTGCTCGCCGCTGGCGGCGCGCAGGCCCTCGTAGCTGGCCAGCTGGTGCGACACGTAGGGCTGCACCCGCACCTTGGGCCCGAGCAGGCTTTTGGGCAACAGAAAGCCGGTTTCGACGAAGCCCACTTGCCCGGTGCCGGACTGCGGCACGGCGTTGCCGCGGCGGGGGTCGGTGCCGTAGCCGGGGTTGGAGGCGCCGATGAAGCGCACGTGGTTGGGGCCGAAGTCGTAGTTGTAGTACACCCCGTAGAAGGTGAAGGCCGTGCCGGTTTCCTTGTTCACGGGCGTGTCGAAGAAGGCGTCGAGCGACCACAGGCCGATGTCGTGCGTCTGGGTGCCGTTGGCGGCGTTGTTGTACGCGGGAATACCGGCCGCGCTGGCCGCTGTGATGCCCGTCGCGTCGAGCACGCTGCTGGTACCGCGCGACACCATGCCGTCCTGGTTATAGAAGAAGCCGCCGCCGAAGTTCAGCACCCGCTTGGTACCCAGGTAAGTGCCCACGTTGAAGGGAATCAGGTTCGATTCCTGGTCCAGCAGCTCATAGCTCACGTAGCCCTGATAGATGTGCTTGGTGCCCTGCGGGTTGTACTGCGCCGTGTTGGTGCCCCGGTTGATGGCCGCCGAGCCCGTACCGGTGGTGACGCCCAGCCCCACGGGGGTGCTGAAGGCGCCGGCCTGGTTGGTCAGGAACGACTCGTTCACGCTCAGGACGTAGTCGAGCTTGCCCACCCGGCCCTTGGCGTAGGCCCCGATGCCGCGGGCAAACTGGTCGATGGCCTCGATGACCGGCCAGTTGGTCAGCGGCGCGTCCATGGTCAGGAAGTTCAGGGTGCTGGAGCGCGTGAGGCGCGAAAGGCCGTTCTGATAGTGCATCCCGGCACCCAGGCTCATGTACTTATTCACCTTGTACTCCACCACGGCCTCGTGGATGAACAGCTGGGGCTTTTTGCCGTCCACAGCTGGGGCTACGCCGCCACTCACCGCCGTCTGGTTGTTGATGCCGATGTGGGTGTAAATCAGAAAGCGCGGGTTGAGCTGGGCCAGCACGATGAGGCGCGAGCGGCGCAGGGCAAAGTCCAGCTGGTCGCTTTGCGGCTTGCCGGGGGCGCGCAGGGTATTCGAGTTGTTCTCGGTGTAGCGCGTCCATACCTGGTGCCAGCTGATGAAGCGCAGGTATTTGGAGCCATCGGGCGAGATGTTCACCTTCATGCCCGCCCCGTAGGGCACGCTCTCGGTGGGTGTGGGCGTGGCGGCGCTGCCAGCCGGCGGGGCCACCGGTGCCGAGGGCGTGGGCTGCGCCGAGGGCAGCGGGTTGGTGCCCGACGGGGCCGGCGTGGGTGGGGTAGCGGGCGGAGTAGGCAGCACCTGCGCTCCGGCGCCAGCGGCCGACAGCAGTGCGCTTAGCGTAAGTGCGTAACGAATGTTTCGCATGAAGAATAGGGGGGAATAAGGCGGTGAACGGATGACTTCCCCGGCCGCGAAATCATCATTCGGCGGCTTGGTCCGGCTAAGTAGCAGAATCCCCCGCCGAATGCCGCGCACCGGCTATAGCTCTGGCCCCTTACTATAGCTCCCCCTACCGAAACCGCTCCCAGCGAATCACCATGAACTTATCGCCCAGCTCCGTCACCATCATTCCGGCCCCCTTCACGTTCTCGGGTTTCTGAAAAAACTCGGCCAGCTCCTTCTGATTGAGGATTTTGTAGGTCGGATGGTAGTCATTCTGACGCGGAGCTTTCACCCCGTATTTCTTCACCCAGTTCATCACACTCACGTGACTCACGCCCAGCAGCCGCTCAATTTCCCGGTAGCTCACACCTTCTATATAAAGCTGCAAAGCCTTGATTACGTAGTAGCTATCGACTTCACGGCCCATTTTAGCCACCGTGTAGTGATAGCCGCAATTTTTACACTTAAACCGCTGCCGCTCGTCTATTACGCCACTTTTAGTGGCTTCTACCGAGTCGCATTTGGGGCAGGCAGGAGCATTCATGGAACAGAGTCGATTGCGGGGATGGCGTAAAGCTACAGTTATTTAGCAAACATATATCTGTTTAGCAAATGACAGGCTACAACCGGCAACTATTGGCCAACCCGCCGCGTGGCCAGCAGGGCATCCACGGCCAGCCCCAGGGGGCGCATGTTCAGCCGGGCCAGGGTGTCGGTGGTTTCGTGGCAGCTCCGGTTGCGATAAAAAGCAGTGTCAGTGAGCAGTACCGCCGGGTAGCCGGAACGGCAATAGACCCCAGCGGGGCGGGCTTTCGGTAGTACTCCACGATGAGTACTTAGCTTTGATTGCCCAACACACCTCCGCGGCAATTTCCCGACCATGCCTACGCCCGACGCCCCGCTTTTCCACTCCCTCACCCCTTCCGACCTCACGCCCGCCCAGTGGCACCCGTTTCTGGTGGGGGCCGTGGCCCCGCGCCCCGTGGCCTTCGCCAGCACCATCGATGCCGAAGGCCGGGTCAACCTCAGTCCCTACAGCTTCTTCAACGCCTTCAGCTCGAACCCGCCCATCCTCGTGTTTTCGCCGGCCAACCGCGTGCGCGACAATACTCAGAAGCACACCCTGCAAAACGTGCGCGAGGTGCCCGAAGTCGTCATCAACATCTGCGATTTTGCCTTGGTCGAGCAGCTTTCGCTGGCCAGCACCGAATACGCCAAGGGCGTGAATGAATTCACCAAAGCCGGCCTCACCGAGCTGGCTTCGGAGCTGGTGCGGCCGCCCCGCGTGGCCGAAGCCCCGGCCGCTTTCGAGTGCGTGGTGGAGCAAATCATCGAGCTGGGCCAGAACAACGGAGCCGGCAACCTTATAATATGCCGGGTGGTGCGGGCCCACTTTCGCCAGGATATTCTGCTGCCCGATGCCAACGGCATCGACCCGTTCAAGCTCGACGCCGTGGCCCGGCTCGGGGGCGACTGGTACTGCCGCGCCAGTGGCAGCAGCCTCTTCGAAGTCGCCAAGCCCAACCGCCACATCGGCATCGGCATCGACCAGCTACCGGAGCACATCCGCACTTCCGACGTGCTCACCGGCAACGAGCTGGGCCGCCTGGCCAACATCGAGCACGAGGCCCTGCCCACGTCGGAGCAGGTTACGGAATTCAGAGCGGAACCGATGGTGGCTTATCTGCTCAATAAGCACGAGACCGAGCCCGAGGCCCTGCAGCAGCAATTGACTCATTTGGGCCGGCAGTTTCTGGCCGAGGGCCGCCTGCTGGAGGCCTGGAAAACGCTGTTGCTTAGCCGGGGCGCGTAAAACTGAGCGATTCCGGCGCACGATGCGACAGGGTTGCCTGGGCCGCCTGTGCACAAAATGGCAAGTTTCCTGTTGCGCTATTTCAACCGTTTAGCCCCACCGTATGACCGACATTTCTATTGCCCAATCCGTAGTTCTGCCGCCCATCAGGGAAGTGGCCGCCCGTCTGGGCATTGCCGAGGACGACCTCGAACAATACGGCCGCTTCAAAGCCAAGCTGCCCCTGCACCTGATTGACGCGGAAAAAGTGGCCGCGGCCCAGCTGATTCTGGTGACGGCCATCACCCCCACCCCGGCGGGCGAAGGCAAAACCACGGTGTCCATCGGCCTGGGCGACGGCCTGAATAAGATTGGCAAAAAGGCGGTGGTGGTGCTGCGCGAGCCGTCGCTCGGGCCCGTGTTTGGGGCGAAGGGCGGCGCTACCGGCGGCGGCCGCTCGCAGGTGAGCCCGATGGCCGACATCAACCTGCACTTCACCGGCGACTTCAACGCCGTGGAAAAGGCCAACAACCTGCTGGCCGCGCTGCTCGATAACGCCATCCAGACGCCCAACCACCCGCTCAACATCGACCCGCGCACCGTGCTCTGGAAGCGCTGCCTCGACCTGAACGACCGCAGCCTGCGCCAAACCATCATCGGGCTCGGCGGCAAAGCCAACGGGGTGATGCGCAGCGACGGCTTCAACATCACGGCGGCGTCCGAGGTCATGGCCATCCTGTGCCTGGCCACCAGCCTGCCCGACCTCAAGGCCAAGCTCGGCAATATTCTCGTGGCGTTCAGCTACGCCAACAAGCCTGTTTACGCCCGCCAGCTGCAGGCCGAAGCGGCCATGGCCATTCTGCTGCGCGATGCGCTGAAGCCCAACCTGGTGCAAACCCTGGAACAGAACCCCGCCATCGTGCACGGCGGGCCCTTTGCCAACATTGCCCAGGGCACCAACACCGTGCTGGCCACCCGCCTGGGCCTTTCGCTGGGCGACTACGTGGTAACAGAAGCCGGCTTCGGGGCTGACCTGGGAGCCGAGAAGTTTCTGAACATCAAGTGCGGCTACGCCGGCCTGGCCCCCGCCGCGGTGGTGATTGTGGCCACCGTGCGGGCCCTGCGCCACCACGGCGGCGCCACTCCCGCCGAGCTCAACACCCCCGACCTGGCCCGCTGCGAGCGGGGCTTCGCGAACCTGGCCCGGCACATCGAAAACGCCCGGAAATTCGGCTATCAGCCCGTGGTCGCCATCAACCATTTCGTGACCGATACGCCCGAAGAAGTGGCCCTGGTGCAGCAGCTGTGCCGCGCCCAGGGCGTGGAAGCCGTGCTGAGCACCAGCTGGGCCGAGGGCGGTGCGGGCGCTACCGCCCTGGCCGAAGCCGTGCTGGCCAACATCGCCACGGGTACCAACCAGCTCCGCCCACTCTACGCCTGGGACCAGCCGGTGAAAGCCAAAATCGAAACCATTGCCCGCGAGATTTACGGCGCGGTCGGCGTCGACTACACCGCGCAGGCCGAAGCCGACCTGCGCCGCATCAATCGCCTGGGCCTGGCCGGGCTGCCCATTTGCATGGCCAAAACCCAAAAGTCATTTTCCGACAACGAGAAGCTCATCGGCCGGCCCGAAGGCTTCCGCGTCACCGTGCGCGAATGCGAGCTGGCGGCCGGCGCGGGCTTCCTCATCCCCATCCTCGGCACGCTGCTGCGGATGCCGGGCCTGCCGCCCGTGCCCGCCTCCGCCGGCATGGACATCGACGACGACGGCGTGATTACGGGGTTGTCGTAGCCCCAACGGTGGCCGGTTGGGCATGCTCTCCGAGCCACGCGGAAGCGCAGCAAGCCCGACAAGCAGCAGGTTGTAGCGCGGACTTTGTAGTCCGCGGGTCTGCTCCGTTTAGTGCTCGTAACGGCGCGGGAGCGCGGACTACAAAGTCCGCGCTACACCTCCGGCGGCGCTTCAACAAAGGCACTGCGTAAATGCGATTACGCGGTCAGACGATTAGGCAGCCCCCTGCGGGGCTGCCTTTTTTTTGGGTGTTTGCGGCTAAAAACGGGCCCCTGGCCAGTCGTTGCGACTTCCCGGCTTTATCAAAAATATTCCCGAATAATTTATTCAGTAAATCCCGCGATTAGTTAAATCCAAACGCCCCGCGATTCCCGTAGTATTTGACGGGAGCTACGCAGTCGTTTGCGTGGCTGCCGGTTAGCTCCCTTGCCGGGCAGCGAAAACCGTCGACTGGACTGGATTTTCGCCTTCGCGCCCGCCTCTTTTAGCAGTGCGTTGGGCACCCGCACCTCATGGTTCGGTGGTCTGCTTTTGTTGCAATGCCCCTTTACTGCCTCCTTTTTCGGGCAGTTTCCGACTGATTTTTTTAACCCGATAACCTGCCAGCATTTTTCAATGCCTGCTTCGTTGCGTCCATTATTTTTCACAATTATCTGACTGTCAATGAAATTGCTTTCCAAACCGTTTAACTCGTTGATTTTTTTGTTCCACTTTTTCACTTGTCGCTTTCTCTATGAAGAGCTTTACTAAACCCCTCCAGTGGCTGGTCGGGGCGTGTGCCATCACGTCGCTGTCCGTCTGGAGCGCCACCCGCCACACGCCGCTGGAAGCCAGCAGCCACCGCGAAGCCCCGCTCATCGCCGATGACCCGCTGGCCGACAATACGGACGTCTACGCCTTCGTGGCGCCGAACGACCCAAACCGGGTGGTGCTCATCGCCGACTACATCCCGTTCCAGCTGCCCCAGGGCGGGCCTACCTACTACACATTTGGGGAAAATATACGGTATGAGATTCACGTGAAGAACGACGGCTCCACGGCCGGCGACAACGTGACTTACCGCTTCACCTTCAGCCGCGTGAACCAGGACCCCAGCACGTTCTTCAACGTGCGCCTGGGCCAGCAAAACATCAAAACCACCTACACCTGCGAAAAGAGTGTGAACGGGGGGGCTTTTACGGCCATCGTTACCAACGGCGTCGTTCCGGTTAATAACATCGGGCCGCGCTCCATAAACGGCGGGGCCGGCCTCAACCAACCCGCCCCTTACGCCACCCTTCGCCAGAACGCGGTGACGAACGCCTCCGGTGGCAACAGCGCCGGCGAACAAATATTCTGCGGCCCCTCCGACGACCCGTTTTTCGTCGACCTGGGGGCCGTATTTGATTTGGCCGGTGTGCGCGTGAACCAGGGAGCCCGCGACGGCCTGGCCAAGTACAACGTGCATTCCATTGCCATCAGCGTGCCCATTGCCACGCTCCAGAAGAACGGCCAGCCCGTAGCGGCACGCACTAGTATCCTGGACCCCAACTACGTGATTGGCGTGTGGGCTTCGGCCAGCCGCCCCACCCTGCGCACCCTGAGCGCCACCGGCGGCCCCACCACGGATAACGCCACGTACGTGCAGGTTTCGCGCCTGGGCATGCCGCTCACCAACGAGGTGATTAACCCCATCGGCAGCAAGGATGCCTGGAACCGCACCACGCCCTACGCCGAGGCCGCCATCACCGACGACTACCTCTCGAACCCCGAGCTGGGCCTGTATATGGCCGACAATGTGCCCGTGGCCCCGGCGGCCCCCAAAACCGTGACGGCTACCTATTTCGGTGAAGCCGTGCCGGCGCTGAACGCCCTGCGCATCCAGACCAAATCACTGGCCGGTTTCGCGGGTCTGCCCGCCAACGGCTTCGACTTCCGCAACCAGGCCGCCGGGCTGTTCCCGCTGAAAGGCAGCGCAGCGGTGGCCGGCACTGCGCTAGATGACGCTGCTTTTGGCAACTACCTGCTCGTGTCGGGCAAGCCCCGCTCGGTCGACATCAAGCCCATTTTCCACACCGGCGTACCGAATCTGCCCCCCTACCAGCTGGCCACCGGCAAAGCGGGCAACCCGCTGGCCCCCGGCAAGCCGTTCGTCAACAACTTCCTGCCCCTCACGTTCGGGGGCCGCACCAACCCCGGCGGCGACATGCTCCGCCTGAACATGGCCGTGCCCGCCACCCCGCGCAACTCGCCCGATTTCAGCAACGAAGGGCTATTTGCCGCCGCCGTGCTGGGCCTGACCGATGCGCGCTTCAACGGCAGCGCCGCCCTGCAAATGATTCCGAACATGGACGGCTTCCCCAACGGCCGCCGTCTGGAAGATGAAGTAGTGAAGATTGAGTTACAGGCCGTGAGTGGCGCGGCCCTGGCCGCCATCGGCCTGTGGTACGACGACTACACGCCCACCAGCCCCTCCCCCGTCACGCCCAGGCTCCGCGGGGTGCTGAACTTCTCGGCCGGGGTGGAGAGCAACGACGCCCCCTTCACCACCACGTTCCCCTACGTGGCCGCGCCATGGGAAGGCTTTGCCAACCGTCGCTAACTCATTTCTCATCATTGATTCGTTCGAAGAAAATGACTTCCAAACTGATACATAAATACTTAATGCTGCCCGCCGTGGCAGCGGCGGCGGTTGGCCTCTCCATGTGGAGCAGCACCCAACACACGCCCCTCGAAGCCAGTAGCCACCGCGAAGCCCCGCTCATCGCCGATGACCCAGTGGCCGACAACACCGACCTCTACGCCTTCGTGGACCCCAACGACGCCAACCGCGTGGTCGTTATCGCCAACTACATCCCGTTTGAGCTGCCCCACGGCGGCCCCAACTACAGCACCTTTGGCGAGGGCGTGCGCTACGAAGTGCACGTGAAAAACGATGGCTCCACGGCCGGTGACGACATCACCTACCGCTTCACCTTCACCCGCGTGAACCAGGACCCCAGCACGTTTTTCAATATCCGGCTGGGCCAGCAAAACCTGAAGACGACTTACACCTGCGAGAAGAGTGTGAACGGCGGGGCTTTCACGGCCATCGTAACCGGCGGCGTGGTGCCCCCGAACAACATCGGGCCGCGCTCCATCAACGGCGGAGCCGGCCTCAACCAGCCTGCGCCTTATGAGACGCTGCGCACGAATGCCATTACCAACGCCATGGGCGGCGGCGGCGAGCGCATCCTCTGCGGCCCGACGGATGACCCGTTCTTTGCCGACCTGGGGGCAATATTTGACCTGGCCGGCATACGGCCTACCTCTGCTACTGACGGCCTGGGGCGCAAAAACTGCCACGCCATCGCCCTGAGCATCCCGATTGCCACGCTCCAGAAGAACGGGCAGCCGGTAACGGCGGCAGCCAACATTCTGGACCCCAACTACGTGATTGGCGTGTGGGCCTCGGCCAGCCGCCCGCAGCTTCGCACTTTCAGCACTGCCACCGGTGAAGGTGCCAGCGGCGCCTTCGTGCAGGTTTCGCGCCTGGGCATGCCGCTCACCAACGAGGTAATTAACCCCATTGGCAGTAAGGATGCCTGGAATGCCGCTTCCCCCTATGCGGAGGCGGCCATCACCGACGACTACCTCTCCAACCCGGAGCTGGGCCTGTACACGGCCGATAACGCCCCCGTAGCGCCGGCCGCGCCCAAAACGGCTGGTCAGACCTTCTTTGGGGAGGCAATTCCTGCCCTCAACGCCCTGCGGATGCAGACCAAATCGTTGGCGGGCCAGCCGGGCATTCCGGCCGCGGGCTTCGACTTCCGCAACCAGGCCGACGGCCTGCAAATTCTGGTCGGCAGCCCTTTGGTAACCGGCACGGCCTTCGACCCGACGCTATTTGGCCCGTACCTGCTGGTGGCCGACAAGCCTCGGTCGGCGGATATTAAGCCCATTTTCCACACCGGCGTACCGAATTTGCCCCCGTACCAGCTGGCTACCGGCAAAACGCCGCTTTCGGCCGGCAACGCAGCCGTTAACCCGCTCTCGGCCGGCAAGCCGTTCGTGAACAACTTTCTGCCCCTCACCTTCGGGGGCCGCACCAACCCCGGCGGCGACATGCTCCGCCTGAACATGGCCGTGCCTGCCACCCCGCGCAACTCGCCCGATTTCAGCAACCAGGGCCTGCTGCAAGCCGCCGTGCTGGGCCTCACCGATGCGCGCTTTAATACGAATGCCAGCCTGCAATTCATTCCGAACATGGACGGCTTCCCCAACGGTCGCCGCTTGGAAGACGCCGTGGACCAGATTGAGCTCAAAGCCGTGGGCGGTGAAGTACTGGCCGCCATTGGGCTGTATTTCGACGATTTTATGCCCGGCAGCACATTGGGTATTACTCCCAAGCTTTTAGCTGAAGTCACTTTCACGACGGGCGTTGAAGCCAACGACACCACTTTTCGGAGCGCCTTCCCCTACATCCAGACGCCTTGGAGCGGTACTGGTTCGGCCAGCGGCCCCACCAATATGGTGGTCAACCCCGACCTGACCGTGAGCACGGCCACGGGCGTAGATGCCGGCACGTATAACAACATCACCATCACCAGCACCGGCGTGGCTTCCTTCAATGGTCCCATCCGGGTGAACGGCACGCTGACCCTGCAAACGGGCGGCACGCTGAGCACCCAGGGCGTGTTAGCTACGAGTTGCCTGCCCATTACCGGCCCTGGTAGCTTCGTGATGCAGGCTGGCTCCACGCTGCGTATTTGCAGCCCCGACGGCATCAGCGCTTCGGGCGCAACCGGCGCTATCCAGCTCACCGGCACCCGCACGTTTGCTTCGGATGCCAACTTCGTATACAACGGCTTGGAGGCCCAGACCACCGGCGCGGGCTTGCCCAGCCAGGTACGCAGCCTGACCGTGAGCAACGCCGCCGGCCTCACCGTGAACAACGGCGGCATCCGCATTGCTCAGACCCTGGCCCTGACCAGCGGCAACCTGACCACCAGCGCCGGCCAGATGCTGACCCTGCTCTCGACGCCCACCGCCGGTACCGCCCTCGTGGTGAACACCGCCGGGGCCGTAGTGGGCCCGGCCACCGTGCAGCGCGCCATCGACCCGGCCTTCAATTCCGGCCCGGGCTACCGCCACTACAGCTCGGCGGTGACCAGCACGCCGCTTTCCGACCTGACCACGACGCCGGGCTTCACCCCGATTTACAACCAGGCCTACAACACCGCTACCGCCCCGAACACGACCACGCCCTTCCCCAACGTGTTTGGCTACGACCAGACCCGCGTGACTCTGGCCGCCAATTCGGTACCGGCGTTCGACCAGGGCTTCTTCGTACCCTCGCCCGGCGACATCATGGGCCTGCTGACGGGTTACACCGTGAACATTCCGGCCACGGCCGTGGTAGACGTGATGGGCACGCTCAACAACGGGACCGTGACCCGCAGCAACCTCACCCGGGGCGCGCAGGCGCAGAGTGGCTGGCAGCTGCTGGGCAACCCTTACCCCTCGCCCATCGACTTCAGCCAGACGGCCGGCGTGACGCGCACCAACGTGGATGACGCCATCTACGTGTACCAGAGCACCGGCCAGTACGTGGGCCAGTACCGCAGCTACGTGAATGGCGTGGGCGGCAACCCGCTGGTATCGTCCATGCAGGGCTTCTTCACCCGCGTGAGTGCCGGGCAAACCACGGGCAGCTTCGCCCTGAACAACGCCGTCCGCGTCACCACGTTCTCGACCATGCCGAGCTTCAACCGGGGCACGGCCGAAACCCGGCCGCTGGTGGGCATGCGCCTGCAGGGCACTTCGGCCACCCTGGCCGATGAAACCTTCGTCTACTTCGAGCAAGGCGCTACGGCTGGCTTCGATGCCCGCTACGATGCCTACAAGCTGCCTAACTCTTCGGGCATGAGCGTAGGCAGCATCATTGCCGGCGACGAGCTGTCGGTGAACGGCCTACCACTGCTGCCCACGCCCACCGCCAGCACCACCGTGCCGCTGAACGTGAGCGTACCCGCCCAGGGCACCTACACGCTGAACGCCACGACCCTGCTCAACTTCGGCGGTAATACGAAAGTATTCCTGCTTGATGCCCAGACCGGCGCGCGCATCGACCTGGCTCAGCAGCCACAGTACACCTTCACGGCCGCTACGTCGTCGCTGCCCGGTCGCTTCAGCCTGTACTTCGGCCCGGCCGCTGGCCCGCTGGCTACCAACAACGCCGCCTTGGCCAAGCAGGTCCAACTGTTCCCCAACCCGGCCCGCGGCAGCTTCACGCTGATTGTGCCCGCTGAGATGGGCCGCACCACCGTCACGGCCGTGCTCTACAACCAGCTCGGCCAGGTAGTGGCCCAGCGCGAGCTGACCATGACCGCCGCCGGGGCCACGGCCCAGTTCGACGTGTCGAACCTTGCCTTCGGCATCTACTCGCTGCAGCTCTCGTCCGAGGCGGGCAAAGTGGTGAAGCGCGTAGTAATAGAATAAATAATTGGTGGTAAACAGCCCAGGCTGGGTCTTTCAGTCTGGGCTGTCGCCGCCCTACTTGTCGGTCATACGTTCACCCAAGCTTCTTTCACATGAAAAAGTATGCTCTCTTGAGCGCATTATGCGTCCTGTTTAGCGCTGTCACGACCTTGGCCCAGCCCGGGTCCGGCGGCCCCACTCCCGGCCCAACTGTTAACCCTACTGCCGTGCCCATCGATGGCGGTGCATCCCTGCTACTAGCCAGCGGCGTCGCCCTCGGCTTGAAAAAGCTACGGGACCGCCGCAAGGCGCGGTAACTTGGTTTTAGCAATGAAAAAAGGCGACCTACTTTCCAGTAGGTCGCCTTTTTTAAATTCTCAGCAACTGTAAGTATCAAATCCAGATACTTCGTGTCAGGTATTATTAAAATATAATTATTTATATATAAATAATGTATACTAACTCCGAACTTCCGTTCGCTTACAATCCCAACAAACACCGCAACGGTGCACTGGAGCTAAAGAAGCAGTTGCTACTGCTGGGCCGGCAGTTGCTGGTGGAAAGGTAGCTGGTGGAAAGGTAGCTGGTGGAAAGGTAGCTGGTGGAAAGGTAGCTGGTGGAAAGGTGGCTGGTGGAAAGGTGGCTGGTGGAAGCGTGAAAGATTCTATAATTGAGCTACTATTTTATCAATATAAAATTTAGTTATTTACATATTAATCATAACCTAATTTAAAGAGGAGCTTGTAAAGTGCCGGCGGGAAGATTGTATCCTTCTCTACTTTTTATTGGCCTACTTTTAGGGGAAGCTTACACAAGCTTTGACGTTAAAGTATAATATTTATAATAATATACTTATGAGCAATTTTAAAATCACAATGTTTTTGATTGCGCTTGTTCATACAGCGGCAGGTTCCATCTACAACAAGTACCGAATAAGAAGGCTGTTAAATTATATTTCGTTTTTCAGAGGCACCCTGCTGGATGAAAAGCAATTTTCAACTTTGTTAAAAAAGTATACGTCATTTCTGGCACCTGCGCAGCTTTTCCCTGACCGAAAATTGTACACCTCCCTTTATTTAAATGAGGAGTTTGCTGAATTTTGTCACAACTCCAAATTAATAATATGTTATATATACTTCGTTATTATTTCTTGTAGCGCTGCTGCAATGCTATAAATGTGGTGTTTTAACGCATTGGTTTTCAATTAATATCGTACTTTAAAACAACAAATAGTGTTAATTTAAGACGAAACCTAATAATAATATATTGCCGGCGTAGAAGTACTCATTCAACGAGCCAACCTAAGCTAGAGTCATACTGAAAATAGGGCTTCCGCACCAAATTTCGCGGTTTTTGAGACATTTTTGCCTTGGCTAAGCTGCTTTAGGAGGAACTTCCAGCGGTTATTTACCGAGGGAGCAAAACGAAGAGCGGATTTTGTCATCGACAGAAACCAGCAACCCGTCAAACAGGGCTAAAAACCGCGAAATTTGGTGCGGAAGCCCTATACTGAAAACTTAACTCCTGCAAAAAGCATTGCTCTGTTTCCCTAATTCCGCACCGCAATCAGCAGCCCCAATTCCTTGTACCGCATATTGAATTTCTTCGCAATCATCGCATTGGTTAGCGAGCCACGGTAGATGTACACGCCGCTGCGGAAATGCTCATTAGTGAACAGCACTTCGTTGATGCCGCCGTGCTGGCTGATTTCCTGGAGGATGGGCGTGAAGATGTTGCTCAGCGCGTTGGTGGCGGTGCGGGGCACGCGGGAGGCGATGTTGGGCACGCAGTAATGCACCACGTCGTATTTGCGGAATACGGGCTTGCTGTGGCTGGTCATCTCGCTGGTTTCGAAGCAGCCGCCCTGGTCGATGCTCACGTCGATAATGATGGAGCCGGGGGCCATGCTGGCTACCATTTCCTCGCTCACCATGAAGGGAATACGGCCGTCCTCGACCGCCAGCGCGCCGATAACGACGTCGGCCCGACGGATTTGCTGGCTGAGGGCAAACGTGTCCAGCGTGCTGGTGTAGAGCTGCATGCCCAGGTTGTGCTTGAGGCGGCGCAGCTTGTAAAGGTGGTTGTCGAACACCTTCACTTCGGCCCCGAGGCCGGTGGCGGCACGGGCGGCGTACTCGGCCACCGTGCCAGCCCCGAGAATGACTACCTGCGACGGCGGCACGCCCGTGATGCCGCCCAGAATAATGCCCTTGCCCTCGTTGGAGCGGGCCAGGTATTCGGCCGCAATCAGCATCACGGTTGAGCCCGCGATTTCGCTCATGGCGCGCACCACGGGGCGGGCCCCGCTAGGGTCTTTCATCAGCTCGTAGCCGATGGCGTTGATTTTTTTGCGCGACAGGGCCGCAATGTATTCCTGGGTCATGGAGCCCATTTGCAGGGCCGAAATCAGGGTTTGGTTGGGGTGCAGCAGCTCGATTTCCTCCAGCGTAGGCGGGGCCACTTTCAGCAGGATATCGGCCTTGAAAACCTCCTCGCTGGAGTACGCAATCTGGGCCCCGGCTTCGGAATAGGCGTGGTCGGCGTACTTGCTGGGCTCGCCGGCCCCGGCTTCCATCACCACTTCATGGCCGGCCGATACGAGGTGCTGCACGGCTTCCGGCGTAAGGCCGAGGCGGTTTTCCTGGAGCGAGGTTTCGCGCGGCATGCCGATGAACAGCTTGCGCTTGCGCGTTTCCACGGCCAGCATCGATTCCTGGGTGAAATAGGCGCGGCTCGTGGCCAGGGACTCGAAACCGGAAGGGAGCTGTTCGGCCATAAGGAAATAGAACTAAAAATTATAAGTCAAGAATTAAAAATCAGCCCAAATGCTTCTTCCCAATCGTTAGCCCATCATTTCTACTTCTTAATTTATAATTCTTACTTTAATTATTCGGGTTTCATTGACCGTTACCTCCAGACGCACTTCCAGGCGGGGCACGGGCAAAAGCGCCTCCACGCGGGCAGGCCACTCTACCAGGCAAAGATACCCGGAATCGAGGTACTCGGTCGCGCCTATTCGCACGGCCTCATCGATGGAATCAATGCGGTAGAAATCGAAATGGTAGACGGGCTGCCCGCTGGCCGTCTGGTACTCGTTGACCAGGGCAAACGTGGGGCTGCTCACATCGTCGTCGATGCCCATAGCCGCCGCCAGCGCGTTGATTAACGTGGTTTTACCCGCGCCCATCTCGCCTTCAAAAGCCACCACGCGGCAGCCCGATTCGGCAATAGCGGCCTGCACCTGACGGGCGGCGGCGGGCAAATCGGCAAGGGTTGGCGCAGAAATCTCGAATGGTAGCATGAGGCAAATTTACCGGCTCCGGGGCAGACCCTGATGCCTGGTATTGGAATATTCACCCCGATGCCACACCTTTACACTTTACCAGCCCTGGTAAAATATTCATTTTAAAGGGCCTAGGTGTATATTTCTATTCTCTTTTGGGAACGGTGGCAACTGGCACTTCCAGCCCATTTACCACCGGCTTCCTCTTCGATTTCTACCCAATCTTACTGCATGCCACACCTTTATCCGGGCCGGCAGGGCTTTGCGCTCGCCAAAGCCTTTGCCATCCTTTTCAGCAGCTTTGCTGTCGTAGTTTCATCGCCGGCCCGGGCCCAGGCCCCGGCGGCCGTGCGCGGCACCGTAGCCGGCGGAGCGGGCGCACCCCTGGAGTTCGCCACCGTCACGCTGCACCGGGCGGCCGATTCAGTGGTTATTAAAACTGAATTTAGCGACTCCCAGGGTGCTTTTCGGCTAGATGCGGGTTCGGGCAGGCGCTACCTGGTGTCGGTGGCGCAGGTGGGGTTTGCGCGGTATTGGAGTCCGGCGTTCGAGCTGCCCGCCGCGGGGCTCACGCTGCCGGCTATTCAGCTGGCCGCCAGCCAGGCCACCGCCCTGAAGGAAGTAACCGTGGCGGCGCGCAAGCCCTTGTTTGAGCACCGGGCCGACCGCACGGTGGTGAATGTGGCCGACAGCCCACTCACGGCCGGCGCCACTACTATGGACGTGCTGGGCCGCTCGCCAGGCATGACCGTTGACGCCAGCGACAACCTGGTGCTGCGCGGCCGCCAGGGCCTGCTGGTGGTTATCGATGGCAAGCGCGTGCCCCTCACGGGGGTCGAGCTGGCCAGCTACCTCAAGGCGCTGCCCGCCGAGCAGCTGGAAAGCATCGAGCTGATTACCAACCCGCCGGCGCAGTACGATGCCCAGGGCGGGGCCGGCGTAATCGCCATCAACCTCAAAAAAGACCAGCGCCTGGGCACCAACGGCAGCGCCAACGCCAGCTACGGCCGGGGCGAGTACGGCAAATTCACGGGCGGCGGGGCCCTCAACCACCGCCGCAAAAACCTCAATTTTTACGGCAGCTACGCCTACACCGACCGCCGGGGCTTTGTACGGCTCGATTTCAATCGGCGGTTTTTGGCCACGCCGCAGCACCCGGCCGGCAGCAGCGTGCTGGCTACGGAGCAACTCTCGCACCTGCAGTCGCACAGCGGCAAGTTGGGGCTCGACCTCACTCTCTCGAAGCGCACGCTGCTGGGGGTGGCCACAACCGGGCTAGTAAGTAACACCACCAACGATGCCTCCAACCGCACGCAGGAATTTGGCCCGCTGGGCGAACCCATGGCGCGGTACACTTCCACGGCTTTGCAGGATGTGAGCCGGCCCAACGGCAGCGCCAACCTGAACCTGCGCCACAGCTTTGCTGACTCTGCCACCGCCGCCACGCTCACCGCCGACGCCGACTTTGCCCGCTACCGCACCACCCGCTTGCTGACCCTGGCCAAGTATTTTGAAACGCCGGCCCAGCCCAATGACCTGGTCAGCGGTGACCAGCGCAGCACCCTCAGCATTGGAACGTTTAAGGCCGACTACGGCCAGCCCCTACCCCACCGCGCCCGCCTCGAAACCGGGGTGAAAGTTACGCGGGTGCGCTCCGTCAACAATGTTCTTTTTCTGACTAACGGCTTCTTCAACCCGTTGATATCAAACGGGTTTCAGTACAATGAAAATGTGAATGCCGCGTATGCAAGTGTGCGCGGGGCCACTGCCAATACCACGCTGCAAGCCGGCCTGCGCGCCGAGCAGACCAATACCCTGGCCGACCTGGCGGGGGAAACCACCCGCGAGCGGCATTACCTCCAGCTTTTCCCCAGCGCCACGGTGCAACGCACCATTAATGCGCGGCACACGCTGGGCTTTTCGCTGGCCCGGCGCATCGACCGGCCCAGCTACGGCCAGGTCAATCCATTGCGTAATTACCTGGATGCGACGTCGTATCGGGCCGGCAACCCGGATTTGGTGGCCCAAACCAGCTATAATTTTGAGGTATCGCACACCTACCGCCAGAAATTCAGCACCGCGCTGGCCTTCGCCTACACCAACCTGCCGTTTGTGAACGTGGTGCAGCCCGCGCCCGACGGTGGCCGCCTCGTGGTGAACCGCGACGTGAACCTGACCACCCAGCAGTACTACGCCCTCACCCTGACTGCGCCCCTGGAGCTAGCCAAATGGTGGACGCTGTACGCCAACGGCGTATTTTACTACACTCGCTACCGGGGCAACCTGGCCGGCACGGCGCTCGACCGCGGCCGCGCCGCCTGCACGCTTTCGGCCAACAGCAGCTTCATCATGCCCCACGGCTGGTCGGCGGACATCAACGCGCTGTACGAATCGCGGGAAGTGTACGGGTTTGAAGTAATCCGAAACCGGGGCCAACTGTCGGCCGGCCTGCAAAAAAGCCTCTGGAACAAGCAAGGAACCCTGCGGGTGAACGTGGCCGATGTGCTCTATACCACGCCCATCCGCACGACTTCTACCTACGACAACTTCACCGAGTCCTTCGTTTCGGGGCAGGACACCAGGGTGCTTACGGCGGCCCTTACCTACCGTTTTGGCAGCAGCAAAGTGGCGGCGGCCCGCAAGCGCACCGTCGGCGCGGAGGAGGAGTTGCGCCGCGCGGCCGGCCAGTAAGCAGTCGTTCAAAAGCAAACGGGTTATTAGTTACTCGTTGGTAGTTGTCAGTCAGCCGAATGCCATCCTACTAACAACTGACGACTAATGACTAACAACTTAAGCGCAGCGTCTTTTACCTTCGTGGGCCGCAACGGCGTTTATTCTTCTGTCCCAACTTCCATGCAAGTATCCAAAATGGCAGCCGGCCTGAGCGGCTCCGAAATCATCCGCATCGGCAACCAGGTAAGTGAGCAGGTGCGGCAGGGTGCCAACATTTGCAACCTGACCATCGGCGACTTTGACTCCAGCATTTTTCCCATTCCGGCGGGGCTCAATGCGGGCATCGTGCAGGCTTATCAGGCGGGCATCACCAGCTACCCGCCCGCCGCCGGGGTAGCTGAGCTGCGGCAGGCCGTCTCCGATTTCCTCCAAACCCGCCAGGGCCTCACCTACGGCCCCAACGACATTTTGGTGGCCGGCGGCTCGCGCCCGCTCATTTATGCCACCTACCGGGCCCTGGTGGACCCCGGCGACCGGGTGATTTTCCCGCTCCCAAGCTGGAACAACAACCACTATTGCCACTTGGTGGGAGCAACGCCCGTGACGGTGCCCACCTATTCCGAAAATAACTTCATGCCCGCCGCCGCCGACCTGGCTCCCCACCTGGCCGGGGCCACGCTCCTGGCGTTGTGCTCCCCGCTAAACCCCACGGGCACGGTTTTCACCAAAGCCGGCCTGGAAGAAATCTGCGACCTGGTGGTAGCCGAAAACCAGCGTCGTGGCCCCGACGAAAAGCCGCTCTACATCCTCTACGACCAGATTTATTGGCTGCTTACCTTCGGCGACACGCAGCATTTTGACCCGGTGAGCCTGCGGCCGGAACTCCGCGACTACGTCATCTATATCGACGGTATTTCCAAGTGCTTTGCTGCCACCGGCGTGCGCGTGGGCTACGGCTTCGGGCCGGCCTCCATCATTGAAAAGATGAAGTCCATCCTGGGCCACGTCGGGGCCTGGGCTCCCAAAGCCGAGCAGGTAGCCACCGCCCACTTCCTGCCCAAAACCACCGCCGTCGACGAATTCCTGGCCAGCATGAAAAGCCGCCTGGACAGCTCCCTGGAAGGTCTTTTCAAAGGCTTACAAGAGATGAAGGCCGCCGGCTACCCCGTCGATGCCGTAGCGCCCGCCGGAGCCATCTACCTCACCATCAAAATCGACGTGCTAGGCCGCACCGCGCCCGACGGAACCGTGCTCGCCACCACCGCCGAGCTCACCTCCTACCTCATTTCCGAAGCCCAGTTGGCGCTGGTGCCATTCAGCGCCTTCGGCTCGCCGGCCACCGAGCCATGGTTCCGCGCCTCGGTAGGGGCCGAAACAGTAGAATCTATTGCGGCGGCGTTGCCACGGCTGCGGGCGGCGTTGGATAAGTTGAGGTAACCGTCACTTTTTGCTGAGCTTGTGCGTTATTGGTTCTCCGTTTTTATCTTTCAGACATGAACACGCTGAAGCTGACTATTCCCCTCACCATTCCGCAACTGGCCGAAATGCTGCATCAGCAGTTTTCGGCGAAAGAGCGGCAGCAGCTTGTTGAATTGATGGAGATACCAAAGCCTAACGCGAAGCGACCAAAAAAGCAATTGCCTTCGGTCGCCGACGACTTGCGGGAAGCATTCATCGAGCTAAAGCAGTATCAGCGCGGTGAAAAGCAACTGCAGACTTTAGATGATTTTTTGAATGAGCTAAAGCATCAAGCTCTTGGCAAAATTCAAGCGGGCAGCCAAACCTCTCATCAACAAGTATCCTTCGCTAAAAAATGAGTTGGGCCTTTTGCAACAACAGTTGCTTAAAAATCCAACGATTGGTACCGCACTTGGAAAGAGCTGCTATAAAATCCGGTTAGCAATTGGCAGCAAGGGAAAAGGCAGTTCCGGTGGCGCAAGAATCATCACTTATGTTGCCATCCTTGACAAAGAAATTGTATTGCTCACTATCTACGACAAGGCCGACCGTGCTGACTTACGCCCCGGCGAGTTGGAGGAGCTTTTGAAAATGCTGGAATAATTCGCGCAAGGTTTCGCAAAGTGAAAAAGGGAAGTCCCGCAAAGTCTGGCTGAACGTCAAACTTTGCGGGACTTCCCTTTTTTCCCTTTGCGAAACCTTGCGCGCTAGCCCTTAGCCGTCAACGTCACATACGGAATAATGCATTCCTCCAGTGAGATACCGCCGTGCTGGAACGTGTCCTTATAGTAGTTCACGTAGTAGTTGTAGTTGTTGGGGTAGGCGAAAAAGTAGTCGCCAATGGTGAAGACATAGGCCGTACTCACGTTCTCACGCGGCAGGAAAATTGATTCCGGCTTGCGCACCACGTACACGTCGCGCGAGTCCTCGAAGCCCAGATTTTTGCCGTGCTTGTAGCGCAGGTTGGTGTTGGTGTTGCGGTCGCCTACAATCTTGTAGGGGCGCTTGCAGCGAATGGTGCCGTGGTCGGTGGTGATGATGAGCTTGCCCTTTTTCTCGGCAATCTGCTGCATCATCTCATACAGCGGCGAGTGCAGAAACCACGAGCGGGTGATGCTGCGGTAGGCCGATTCATCGGCCGCCAGCTCGCGAATCATGGCCATGTCGGTGCGGGCGTGCGAGAGCATGTCCACGAAGTTGTACACGATGACGTTGCACTTATAGTTGTTGTGCAGGTTGCTCATCTTGCCCAGCAAATCCTTGCCGGCCTGCAGGTTAGTCACCTTGTGGTAGCTGTGCTTCACCTTCTGGTTGTTCTTCTGGAAATTAATTTCCATGAACTCCGCCTCGTGCAGGTTTTTGCCTTCGTCGTCCTGGTCGTCCACCCACAGATTGGGGTACTTCTTCTGAATCTCGCTCGGCATCATGCCCGAAAAAATAGCATTCCGCGCATACGCCGTGGTGGTCGGCAGGATGGCGTAGTACATCTCCTCGCTGTCCACGGTGAACATTTCGGTGATGATGGGCTCCAGCACCTTCCACTGGTCGTAGCGCAGGTTGTCAATCAGCACGAAGTACACGGGCGTGTCGCCGGTGGCCTTCAGCGTGGGAAACACCCGGTCTTTGAACAGCTGGTGCGACATGAGGGGCGCGTCCTTGTCGCTGCCGTCCACCCAGTCCTCGTAGTTCTCCGTGATGAAGCGGCCGAAGTAGTTGTTGGCCTCGTCCTTCTGCATGTTGAACACCTCGGCCATGCTCTTGCCTTCGGTTTCGTTGATTTCGAGCTCCCAGTACACCAGCTTCTTGTACACGTCGGCCCACTCGGCCGGCGAGAGGCGGTCGGAAAGCTGCATGCCGAGCTGGCGGAAGTCGCGCTGGTAGCCGCTATTGGTGGCTTCGCTCACGAGGCGCTTGTTGTCGAGCACCTTTTTCACGGCCAGCAAAATCTGGCTCGGGTTCACCGGCTTGATGAGGTAATCAGCGATTTTGGCCCCGATGGCCGACTCCATGATGTGCTCTTCCTCGCTCTTGGTAATCATCACCACGGGCACGGTGGGCCGGATGGCCTTGATTTCGGTGAGGGTTTGCAGGCCGGTGAGGCCGGGCATGTTCTCGTCGAGAAACACGAGGTCGTAGCTCTTTTCCTGAATCTCCTCAATGGCATCGGCCCCGCTGTTGACGGGCGTTACGTCGTAGCCTTTTTCCTTCAGAAACAGCAAGTGCGGCTTGAGCAAATCGATTTCGTCGTCGGCCCAGAGAATGGTGGTTTGTTGCATAGGTAAGGAATTAGGGTCTTGGGGACTTTAGCGACTTGGCTACCATAGGTAACGTAAGATGTCCCGAATGGATATATAGCACCTCAGCGGCATTCGCCCGGCCGAGGTCCTATTAACGTGTTGAGCTTGCCCAAACGATGGGCCGTAGCTTCGCGTTCAGTCATTGACGGGCGGCGGCTGCAAATGTTGCCTATTTCTGCCCGGCCGCGCCGTATTTCTCCGTTCTGTGTTCTGCCCGTCATTCCCTCCCCCACTCGCTCAGTGAATAAAAAGAAGATTTTCAACGACCCGGTTTATGGTTTCGTTACCATCCCGACGGAGTTTCTGTTTGACCTCATCGAACACCCGTATTTCCAGCGGCTGCGGCGTATTCAGCAGCTCGGCCTCACGGGTTTTGTGTATCCGGGGGCGCTGCACACCCGCTTTCATCACGCGCTGGGGGCCATGCACCTCATGTCGCTGGCCCTGCGCACGCTCAAAGACAAGGGCGTGAAGATTTCGGCCGCCGAGGGCGAGGCCGCGCTGGCCGCCATTCTGCTGCACGATGTCGGCCACGGCCCGCTCTCCCACGCCCTCGAAACCGCTATTTTTCAGGATGTGCCGCACGAGCAGCTTTCCCTCTTTTTGATGCAGCGGCTGAATAAGGAATTCGGCGGCAGGCTCGATTTAGCCATTGAAATGTTTAAGGGCACGTATGCCCGGCCGTTTTTTCATCAGCTCGTGAGCAGCCAGCTCGACATGGACCGGCTCGATTACCTCAACCGCGACTCCTTCTACACCGGCGTGGAGGAAGGCCGCCCCGGTGCCGACCGTCTCATCAAAATGCTGCGCGTGCACGAGGAGCGGCTGGTACTGGAAGAAAAAGCCGTGTACTCGGTCGAGAACTTTCTGGTGAGCCGCCGCCTGATGTACTGGCAGGTGTACCTGCACAAAACCGTAACGTCGGCCGAGCAAATGGTCATCCGCACCGTGCAGCGCGCCCGCGACCTGGCCCGTCAAGGGGTGGAAGTGCCCGCCAACAGCTGCCTGGGCTACTTCCTGGGCCGCGCCGTGAGCCTGACTGAGTTTGAGCACGACGACAAAATCCTCAGCCACTTCGTGGAGCTCGACGATTTCGATATCTGGTCGGCCATTAAAGCCTGGGCCGGGCATCCCGATAAAGTCCTCAGCTACCTGGCCAAAAGCATCCTGCACCGCAACCTGCTCAAAATCGTGCTCGCCCCCGAGCCGTTCGACGAAGAATTCCGCCTCGGCATCCGCGAGCTGATTGAGGACAAATTCAACCTCCCGCCCGCCGAAGCCGAGCTGCTCCTGATTTCCGGCCGCCTCAGCAACAGCGCTTACAACGCCGAAAGCCAGGAACCGATAGAGATTCTGACCAAAAAAGGCGACGTAGTAAATGTCATGGAAGCCTCCGACCTGCCCAACATCCGGGCCTTGAGCCAGCGGGTGGAGAAGTTCTACATCTGCTACCCGAAGGAGATTGTTTAATAACGGTTAGTGCTTAACGGTTAATGATTAATGGATTTTCTGCCACTAATTGACCATTAACCACTAACCATTAACCACTATTTTTGCCGCCTATGGAATTTACCGTTCAGCAAATTGCCGAGGTGCTCGGCGGCACCGTGGAGGGCGACGCGGCCCAGCGCATTTCCAGCCTGGCCAAGATTGAAGAGGCCCAAGCCGGCTCGCTCACCTTTCTGTCGAATGCCAAATACGAGCCCTTTCTCTACGAAACGGGCGCTTCGGCCGTCATCGTGGCCAACACGCTGGAGCTGCGCCAGGCCATCACGCCCGCACTTATTCGGGTTGAGAATCCCTACACCGCTTTTAGCCAGCTGCTGGAGTTTTACGCGCAAGCCACCCGCACCGGCAAGCGCGGCGTGGAGCAGCCTTCCTTCATCGGCGAGAGCTCGGAGATTGGGCCCGGGCACTACCGGGGCGCTTTCTCTTACATTGGTGAGAACTGCAGGCTGGGCGAGAACGTGCTGATTTTCCCGCAAGCCTACATCGGCGACCGGGTCACGATTGGCGCAGGCAGCATCATTCACGCGGGAGCCAAAATCTATTCCGATACCATTATTGGGCAGTTTTGCGTGGTCAAGGCCGGGGCCGTGGTGGGGAGCGACGGCTTCGGTTTCGCGCCGCAGCCCGATGGCTCCTACAAGGCCATTCCGCAAATCGGCAACGTGGTGCTGGAAGACTACGTGAGCATCGGGGCCAACGCCACCATCGACTGCGCTACGCTGGGCTCCACCCGCATCGGCCGGGGCAGCAAAATCGACAACCTCGTGCAGCTGGCCCACAACGTCGAAATCGGCCAGCACACGGTCATTGCCTCGCAAACCGGCATTGCCGGCTCGGCCAAAATCGGCGACCACTGCGTGCTGGCGGGCCAGGTGGGCATGGCCGGCCACGTCACGCTGGCCAACAAAACCACCGTCACCGCGCAGTCGGGCGTGGGCAAAAACGTGAAGCAGGAAGGCCTGATTCTGCAGGGCTCCACGGCCTTCGACTTCAAGCAGAACCAGCGGGCCCAAATCGTATTTCGCCGTTTGCCCGAGCTCGAACAGCGCGTAGCCCAGCTGGAGAAGGGCCAAAACACGACGGAAAAGCCCTAGCTTTGCGCCCTAGTAGTTGTCGGTGGCTAGTTGTCAGTTGTCAGGTTCAAAGACCTTTTCAGCCTGACAACTAACAATTAGCAACTGACAACCAATCAGATGAACGATAAGCAACACACCATTCAGGCACCCGTGACGGTGCGCGGCATCGGACTGCACACCGGCGTTGAGGCCACCATGACGTTTTGCCCCGCGCCGGTGGGCCACGGCTACAAGTTTCAGCGGGTAGATTTGCCCGGCCAGCCCATCGTGGATGCCGACGTGGACAACGTGGTCGACCTCAGTCGCGGTACCACCATTGAGCAGAACGGAGCCCGCGTAAACACCGTGGAACATACCCTGGCGGCCCTGGTGGGCATGCAGCTCGATAACGTCCTCATCCAGCTCTCCGGCCCCGAGCCGCCTATCATGGACGGCTCCTCGGCCGATTTCATGACCGCGCTCGAAAGCGTGGGCCTGCAGGAGCAGAACGCGCTGCGCAACTACTACGAAATCCCGGAGAGCATTCGCTACGTCGACAATGCACGCGGCGTGGAAATCGCGGCCCTGCCCCTGTCCGACTACCGCCTCACGGTGATGGTGGACTACAACTCGCCGGTGCTGGGCTCGCAGCACGCCACGCTGGCCGATATCGGCCAGTTTGGGGCTGAAATTGCGTCGTCGCGCACCTTTTGCTTTTTGCACGAGCTGGAAATGCTCTACAAAAACAACCTGATTCGCGGCGGTGACCTCAGCAATGCCATTGTGGTGGTGGACCGCGTGGTGAGCGACGACGAACTCAATGACCTGGCCAAAATGCTGGGCAAGCCTCGCGTGGCCGTCAAGAAAGAAGGCATTCTCAACAACGTGGACCTGCGCCACAAAAACGAGCCCGCCCGCCACAAGCTGCTCGACCTCGTGGGCGACCTCGCCCTGGTAGGCCGCCCGCTGAAAGGTCAGATTCTGGCCGCCCGCCCCGGCCACGCCGCCAACGTGGCTTTTGCCAAAAAAATCAAGAAGAAGATGCTGGAGGCGCACTCCAACCCCGTGCCGGTATACGACCCCAACCGCGAGCCGGTGATGGACGTGAACCGCATCATGCAGGTGCTGCCCCACCGCTACCCGTTCCTGATGATTGACAAGGTCATTCACCTCGACGACCAGATGGTGACGGCTGTGAAGAATGTGACCATCAACGAGCCCTTCTTCCAGGGCCATTTTCCGGGCAACCCCATCATGCCCGGCGTGATGCAAATCGAAGCCCTGGCGCAAACCGGCGGCATTCTGGTGATGAACACCGTGCCTGACCCCGAAAACTACTGGCAGTATTTCCTGGGAATTGAAAACTGCCGCTTCCGCAAAAAAGTATTGCCCGGCGACACCATTATTTTTCATTGTCAGCTGCTGGCCCCCATCAAACGAGGCATTGCCAAGATGCGCGGCCAGGCCTTCGTGAACGGCAAGGTGGTGTGCGACGCCGAAATGAGTGCCGCCATTGTCCGCAAAGACGCTTAATTTTTTAATTAAAAATTAATAATTAATAATTAATAATTCAACACAGCTTACCCGATTGACCGGCCTGGTTGGATGCCCTAATTCCTAATTCTTAATTCTTAATTCTTAATTCAAAAAACAAGAATGCTTTCCCCCCTCGCCTATATCCACCCTGCTGCTCGCCTCGCGCCGGGCGTAACCGTTGAACCGTTTACGACCATCGCGGCGGACGTCGAAATTGGGGAGGGCACCTGGATTGGACCGAACGTGACCATCATGAACGGGGCCCGAATCGGGCAGCAGTGCCAGGTGTTTCCGGGGGCCGTGATTGGGGCCGTACCCCAAGACCTGAAGTTTGCCGGCGAGCAGACCACCGCCGTCATCGGCGACCACACCGTGATTCGGGAGTGCGTGACGGTGAACCGGGGCACCGTGGACCGCGGCGAAACCCGCGTGGGCAGCCACTGCCTGCTGATGGCTTACGTTCACGTCGCCCACGACTGCATCATTGGCAATCACTGCATTCTGGCTAATACGGTGCAGGTTGCGGGCCACGTTGAAATCGGTGATTACGCCATCGTGGGCGGCTCATCGGCCGTGCATCAGTTCGTTAAAATCGGAGCTCACGCCATGGTTTCGGGAGGCTCTCTGGTGCGCAAAGACGTACCGCCGTACGTGAAAGCCGGCCGCGAGCCGCTCTCCTACGCCGGGGCCAATTCGGTGGGCCTGCGCCGCCGGGGCTTTTCCGAAACGTCCATCAACATGGTGCAGCAGCTCTACCGTACGTTGTTTCTCGGCGGCCTCAACACCCAGGATGCCCTGGCCCAGATTGAAGCCGAGCTCCCGGCCTCGGACGAACGGGACATCGCCATCAGCTTCGTGCGGGCGGCCACGCGGGGCATCATCAAAGGCCCCAAGCGCGGCCGGCCCGATGGCAGCGAGGCCGAGTAGGTCTTTAGCAACAACTTAAAATAAGAACGTCATTCAGCACGTCATGCTGAGCTTGCCGAAGCATCTCTACCGTGTGAGTAATTCATTTACTATTGCGGTAGAGATGCTTCGGCAAGCTCAGCATGACGTTTTTTTCATTAATCCATAACATCACACAATTGCAAATTACCGCCACCGGCCTGGGTAAGCGCTTTCAGCGCGACTGGATTTTTCGGGGGCTGACGCACGTTTTCCACCCTGGCAGCGCCACGGCCGTGCTGGGCCCCAACGGAGCCGGCAAAAGCACGCTGCTGAACACTTTTTCGGGCCAATTGCTGCCCACCGAGGGCACGCTGGCCTACTCGCTGGCTGGCCGCTCCTTAGCCGTGGAAGATGTGCCCCGGCACCTGGCCTACGCCGCGCCCTACCTGGAGCTGCTGGAAGAGCTGACGCTGCTGGAAATGCTCCAGTTTCATACGCAGTTCAAGCCCCTGCGCCCGGGTATCAATGCCGATAAGCTCATTGAGCTGATGTACCTGGAAAAGTCCCGTCAGCAGCTGATACGCGAGTTTTCATCGGGTATGAAGCAGCGCCTCAAGCTGGCGTTGGCCCTTTATGCCGATGCGCCCCTGCTCCTGCTCGACGAGCCCACCACCAACCTCGACGCGGCCGGCGTGGCCTGGTACCACGAACATGCGCAGGCCACCCGAGCCGGCCGCACACTGCTGCTCAGCTCCAACGTGCCGGCCGAATATGCCTTTTGCGATGAGCAGCTGCTGGTAACGGATTTTCAATCGGTGCCGAAGAAATAACGCGGCTTTATTTGCATTCATCATCCTCACCAAGCCGATACCTATGCGTGACTGGATACCAGCGGTAATTGCCTGCCTGATGGGTTTGGCCAACCCGGGCACAGCCTCTGCTCAGCGAAATCCATTTCGGCTGGCAGAGCAACTCATGCTCGACCACAAGGGTAATCTGGACTACGTGGCTCCACTACGCGGCCTGGCCGCTGCCGATAAGACGACGTTCGATTCCGACATGTACAGCCAGGCGCTGGAAACGTACAATTCTTTCGTGGGAAAGCTTACGCCGACGGTCCCCATCCGTTCGGCCACGCCTTATGGCCTGGTGGAGGTGGGGCCGTTGCTGGCGGCGCGAGCGCGCACTACGTCGGTCATCCTCATCAATGAGGCGCACAACCAGCCCGCCCACCGGGCCTACTGCCGGCAGCTGCTTCGGCAATTGGCCCCGCTGGGCTACACCATTTTCGCCGTCGAGGCCCTTTCCCCGAGCGATACAGCCATCAACGAACGGAAATTCCCCTTGGCCACGTCCGGCTTTTATATCCGGGAACCCAACATGGGCAACCTGTTGCGCACGGCCTGCGCAAGTGGTTTCCACGTCTTCAGCCACGAGGTATCCCGGGCGCAGAACAAGGAATTTAGCGACTGGAGAAGGAGCAGCAACTACCGTGATTCCATGCAAGCGGTAAATATTCTGGCCAGGCTGCGGAAAAACCCAAAAGCTAAAATCGTTGCTTTGGTAGGCTACGACCACGTGCTGGAAAAAGAGCGCGACGGCGTGAAACGGCTCGCTACCTACCTGCGTGAGCTGGGCCACCTCGACCCTTTTACCATCGACCAGACGCTGGCCTACCTGCCCTCCCACGGCACACCGGCTACCAAGCCCATGGCCCTGGTAACTGCGAAGGGCCACCTCGCCACCATCGGCGAGCGGCAGGGCTACGTCGATATGCAGGTGATTCACCCCGCCGTAAGGCTGGTCCAGGGTCGGCCGGATTGGCTGGCCGCCACCGCGGCAACCAAGCCCATTACGGCCCCGATTCCGGCACCTTATGCCGACCGGCGCTGCCTGGCACAGCTCTACGACCAAAAGGAATTCCAGCAATACGGCACCAAAGCTGTTCCCCTCGACCAGTACCTCACCGATGGTCATCAGCAAAGAGTTCGGCTTTGGGGGCTTAAGCCCGGCCGGCCGGTCTTAATCAAGTACCGGCCCACTGAGTTGAAATAGACCGGTACCGCACGCCAAAAATGGCTTCCGGTGCGCTTATTCTAGCTTTTCAAATGATAAAATGGGTTTGTTATTCAACCAGGAATCGGCTCCTTCTGTATCTTTGCAACCCGTTTAAACCCTTTTGTTCATCCCAACTTATTTAACGCCCCGGCCATGATTGACAACGACGACCTGGACGACGACCTGCTCGACGACGACGATAACCTGGATTCCTACGCGGCCAAAGGCGGCGCGGCAACCCTCGGCAATACCGAAGACCGCCTCTCGGCCAAGTACGCCGACTACCTGATGTGGACCGACACGGGCTCGTCGCACGACGAAGCCCTGGACCTGGCCAACATGACCGAAGAAGAGTTTGTGGAAGCCGAGCGCGCCGAAAATTCCGACCGCGGCGGCTTCACCAGCCTCGACGATGAGGACGATGAGTTTGCGGACGACGACGACGATAACGACGAAGGCTACAGCAGCGGCCGGGGCAGCAGCCGCAGCAGTAGCACTGACAGCGACGACTATTAGGGATTTGAGTAGTAAGTAGCAAGACAAGGCCCCATCCGGAATTTCCAGACGGGGCCTTGTCTTGCTACTTGCTACTCAAATCTTGCGCCCAGATTACCGGCCGAATACCGTCTTGAGAATGTCGCTGGTGCGGGCGGCCGGGTTCTTGCGGATTTTAGCTTCCTCGTTGGCCAGCAGGATGAACAGACCGTCCACGGCTTTCTGGGTGGTGTAGTCGGCCAGGCTGAGGTTTACGGGAGTCATGAGCGGAATCTTGTTGTACTTGCTGGTGATGGTGGCGTAAGCCCGGCCCGCTCCAACCTGGTCGATAGCCGCCTCAATGTCGGGGTGGAAAGCCGTAATCAACTGCGACTGGGTGGACCTGCGCAGGAACTGGGTGGCCGCATCGGTCGAGCCGCTGGTCACCAGCGTGAGGGCATCGGTGATGCTGATGTTGGCCAGGGCATTAAGGAAAATATCCTTGGCCTTGGGCGCGGCAGCCTCGGCGGCGCGGTTGAGCTGGGTTTCGAGCTGCGTGAAGAGCATGGTCATGCCCGGGAGGCGGCCCACGGTCGATTTCACGATTTCCAGGTCGGGCGGGGTCGGAATGTGAATGTCGTCGTTGAGGTTGAAACCGTCGGGTTCCGAGGCGAATTGTACGGCTTTAATGATGCCTTTATTGAGGGCTTCCTTGACGCCAGCACTGGCCTGGGCTTCGGTGAGAGGCGCGGGCGGGACCACGACGGGGGCTTTGGTGGTGGCGGCCTTGGCAGCCGCCGCTTTGGCGGCAGCAGCTTTTTTGGCGGCGGCAGTTTTAGCAGCGGCGGCCTTGGCGGCAGCCGCTTTTTTAGCGGCGGTAGTTTGGGCGTGGGCGGCAGGGGCCGCAGTGGCCAGCAGGCCGGCTACGAGCAAGGCACTGGCAATGCGAGTAAACATGGAACAAACAGCTGCGACGGGAAAACCGGATGGCCCCTATGGCTGTCCTTGGACCGCCGCTTATGCAAATTGAAGACAAATTTGCGGCCAAACCTATTTTACCCCGACAATCCATGCCCCTCGCTCGCCCACTTTCCGCTTCCAACACCCCGCATACTGGCCCTGCCGCCCCGCCCGATGTTGAAATCATGACCATTGGCGACGAGCTGCTCTACGGGCAGGTTATCGATACCAATTCGGCTTTCATGGGCCAGGAGCTGGGCAAAATCGGCTTACGGGTGCGGCAGATTTCATCGGTCTCGGACCGGGCCGATGAGATTGTGGCGGCCCTGGACCAGGCCCGGCAGCGCGCCCAGGTGGTGCTCATCACTGGTGGCCTGGGCCCCACCAAAGACGACCTGACCAAGCACGTGCTGGCCCGCTACTTTGGCACCGAGCTGGTGCTGCACGAGCCCACGCTGCGCCACGTCGAAGAAATATTTCAGCGTTTCAACCGGCCCATGCTCGACGTGAACCGCCAGCAGGCGCTGGTGCCAGCCAACTGCGAAGTGCTGCACAACGCGGTGGGTACGGCCCCCGGCATGTGGTTTTCGGACCAGGGTACCATCTTCGTGAGCATGCCCGGCGTACCTTTTGAGATGAAGCGCCTGATGACGGACCACGTGCTGCCGCGCCTGCAGGCGCTGTTCCACATCGCCCCCATCGAGCACCTGGTGGTGATGACGGCCGGCCTCGGCGAGTCGTTTCTGGCCCAGAAAATCGAGGACTGGGAAGATGCCCTGCCTGCCAACATCAAGCTGGCCTACCTGCCCAGCTTCGGGGCCGTGCGCCTGCGCCTGACCGGTTCCGATGATGGCCAACCCAACCTGCGCGGCCGGATGCTGGCCCTGCTGCCAGTCCTGCGCGAGCGCATCGGCGAGTACATTTTCGCCGAAGAGGAAACCACGCTGGAAGCCGCCATCGGCCGGTTATTGCTGGCCAGGAACCTCACCATCGGCACCGCCGAAAGCTGCACGGGCGGGCTGGTGGCGCACCGCCTCACCAGCGTCGCGGGCAGCTCGGCGTATTTCCGGGGCAGCATCGTGGCCTACCACAACGATATCAAGCAGGAAGAGCTGGGGGTGCAGGCCGCCACCCTGGCCCAGTTCGGAGCCGTGAGCGAGGCCACCGTGCGCGAAATGGCCGAAGGAGCCCGCCGCCGCTTGGGCGTGGATGTGGCCGTGGCCACCAGCGGCATCGCCGGCCCCACCGGCGCTACCGACACCAAGCAAGTAGGAACAGTATGCCTCGCCTACGCCGACGGCACCCAAACCATCAGCCGCGAATACGTGCTGGACCGGGGCCGCGCCCTGAACGTGGAATACGCCGCGCAATCGGTGCTCACGCTGCTCCGGCAGCAGCTGGCGCAGGAAAATAAATCAGGTGTTGTCATTGCGAGCGAAGCGAAGCAATCTGTCCTGTTCTCAGCGCCTAACCCTATAATGTGATAACCCCCGATACTGGGCAGTACCGGGGGTTGTCACGAAGGAGAGTGTGTGGGTTTGACAGGACGGGTTGCTTCGGCTCTGCCTCGCAATGACAGACCCTACGCCGCCGGCGTTTCCACCGGTACGGCACGCATGATATCGTGGCCCATTTTGTCGCGCTTGGTGGCGAGGTAAGCCTCGTTATGCGGGTTCGGGTCGATTTCGATGGGCAGCGTGTCCACGATTTCGAGGCCGTAGCCGACAAGGCCGGTGCGCTTCTTGGGATTGTTGGTGAGCAGGCGCATCTTGGTCACGCCCAGGTCGCGCAGAATGGACGCCCCCACGCCGTAATCCCGCTCGTCGCCCTTGAAGCCCAGGTCCTCGTTGGCCTGCACGGTGTCACGGCCCTGCTCCTGCAGCTTGTAGGCTTTGAGTTTGTTGAGCAGGCCGATGCCGCGCCCTTCCTGGTTCATGTAGACGATAACGCCCCGGCCTTCGCGCTCAATCTGGCGCATGGCCTGGCGGAGCTGCGGGCCGCAGTCGCAGCGGCACGAGCCGAAGATGTCGCCCGTCACGCAGGAGCTGTGCACGCGCACCAGCACCGGCTCAGGGCCGCTGATATCGCCTTTCACCAGGGCCAGATGCTTCACCTCGTTGGAGCGCTGGGTGTAGGCGTACAGGTCGAATTCACCATCCTCGGTGGGCATTTTCACCGAAATCTCGCGATGAATAAGGCTCTCCGTAGCCAGACGGTACTTAATGAGGTCCTGCACTGAAACCAGCTTCAGGTCCCACTTTTTAGCCACGATTTCGAGGTCGGGCAGGCGGGCCATCTCGCCGTCTTCCTTCAAAATTTCGACCAGCACCCCGGCCGGAGCCAGACCGGCGAGGCGGGCCAGGTCCACGGCTGCTTCGGTGTGGCCGGCGCGGCGCAATACCCCTTCCTTGCGGGCCTTGAGGGGGAAAATATGGCCGGGCTTGCCCAGCTCATCGGGCTTGGTGGCGGGGTCGATGAGGGCCAGAATGGTCTTGCTGCGGTCGGAGGCCGAGATGCCGGTGGTCACGCCGTTCTTCAGCAAATCGACCGATACCGTGAATGGGGTGGCGTGCAGGGCCGTATTGGTGCCCACCATCAGGTCGAGGCCCAGCTCTTCGCAGCGCTGCTCGGGCAGGGAGGCGCACACCAGCCCCCGGCCGTGGGTGGCCATGAAATTAATAATTTCGGGAGTGGCGCACTCGGCGGCGCAGATAAAGTCGCCTTCGTTTTCACGGTCTTCGTCGTCGACAACGATGACCACTTTGCCGGCGCGAATATCGGCGATGGCGGATTCGATGGAATCAAGCATGGGGTGGGGGTGGTATTTCGGGCCACAACAACAAGGGCCGCCGCAAAGTTAGCCCCGTAGGCCGCCCCCTGCTTCCAGCAGCACTTCGAGGCGGGAAGTAGCCCCGGCCCAATCGAAGTGCGTTTGCACAAACCGATGCCCCCGGCCCGCCAGCTCGTCGGCCGCATTCGGATTGCTCAGCAGCTGGGAAATGGCTTCGGCCAGCGCCGTAGCGGAGTCGGCCACGCGCAGCTCCTGCCCGTGGGTACCGCCGAGGGCGTTGTTGGCCAGCGGCGTGGTTACGCAGGGCAGCTGCATGGCCATGGCTTCGAGCAGCTTGTTTTGCAGGCCCGTACCCACGCGCATGGGAGCCGCAAATACCCGCGCCGACGCGTAGGCCACCCGGATATCCGGCACCCAGCCGCTTACCGTGACGTGCGCCGAGGCCAGGGCCTGCACCCGGGGCGCGGGCGTGGTACCGGCCACCAATAGCCGGGCCGCCGGGTGGCGCTGGCGCACCAGCGGCATTATTTCTTCGGCCAGAAAGCAGGCGGCATCCACATTCGGGTGGTAGCTCATATTGCCGCAAAACAGCACGTCGTACTCCTTGGCGGCCTCGGGCCGGGGCCGGAAAAAGTCGGAATCAATGCCATTAAGCACAAGCTGAATCTGGTCGCGGCCGGGGTGGTCAATCAGCTGCCGGTCCTGGTCGCTGATGATGGTGTGGTGCCGGAACCAGCCGAACGCGGCCGCTTCGTAGGCCCGCAGGCGGTGGGCTTCGAGGGCCCACACGGGGCGCTGCCACAGCGGGGCCTGGGTGGCCCGCCGCGCCATGCCGGCCGAAAACACATCCATATAGTCCAGGGTCATGGGCACCTGGCCGGCGTGGGCCTGCAGGTACTCCGCCATGCGAATGAGCTGGCAGTACACGTGGTCGGGCCGGAAATCGCGCAGCAATCCATCCACCTGCCGCTGCGCTTTGGAATCATAAAAATAGCCCACCTGCAAGGGCAGGCCCGTGGCCAGGGCCCGCGCCATGTTGCGGGCAATGCCCGGCCGGCGCAGGTGGTGAATCACCAGCCCGCCTCGGCACAGGGGCCGCACCTGGGCCTTGGCTTCGGCCGAAACCTCCTCGTCGGTGATGGTAAACAGGCAGATTTCGTGGCGCTCGGCCAAGTAGCGCAGCTGGTGGTAGGCGCGCAGCTTGTCGCCTTTATCAAGCGGATATGGGAAGCGCGAAAGCAGAACGAATAGCTTCATGCGGGCGGCGAATGAGCGGGGGTGCCGGCGGGCGCGGGCAGCAGCAATTGCTCGTACAAATCAATAAAACGCTGCACCACCTGGCGGTTGTCGTAGAGCGTGGCGGCGGTGAGGGCGGCCTCGGTACCGAGCTCGCGCACGGGCAGCTCGCCCCGGGCCCAGGTGCGCAGGGCGGCCAGCCAGTCGGCGGGCGAGTCGCGCAGCACGATGTCGTGGCCGTCGCGCACGGCAATGCCTTCGGCCCCCAGCCGGGTGCTGAGAATAGCTTTGCCCAGGGCCAGGCCCTCGATGATTTTGACGCGCATGCCGCCGCCGCTGAGCAGCGGCACCAGCATCAGGTCGTACTGCTGCATGAATTCGGCGGCCGACTCCACGAAGCCGTGCAGGAATACGTTGTCGGTGCGCGGGGCCAACAGGTGGGCGGGGGCGTTGCGGCCGGCGATGTGCAGCTCCACATCGGGCATTTCGGCGTGCAGCGTGGGCCACACTTCGCGCAGCAGCCACTCCACCCCTTCCTGGTTGGGCAGCCAATCGAGCGAGCCAATCATAAACAGCGTGCGCGGCCTGGGCTGCGCGGCCGGGTTGGCCTGCACGCGACTGAGCTCCACCCCGGCCGGGATGAATACCACCGGCTCGGGGCAATGCAGGGCGCGCAGGCGGTCGGCATCGGCTTCGGTGATGGCGGCCACGGCGTCGAACTGCCGCAGGTAGCGCCGCTCGAACGCTTCGAGGCGGCTAGTCATGGTTTGCAGGAAAACGCGCTTGAGCGGGTTAGTCTCGCGGCGGGCCAGCATATGCCAGATAGTGTTTTCCACGTTGTGGGCACGCAACACCAAGGGCGGCACCCGGAAATCAGCGCCATGCTGGCGTCCCAGCAGCTCGGCGTACCAAGCCACAAAAGTGCCTTCCATCTGCACAATATCGACTTGCTCAGTCCGAAGAATTCCGAGCAGCCGCTCCCCTACCGCCGGGCTAATGAACCGCTCCACGTTGTAGGGCTGGCGGCTGAAAAGCAGGTTTTTCAGGGCTTTAGCGGCTGAAATATCCGTATCCACGTCCACCAGCTCCAGGCGCAGGTTGGGGCCCAGGTGGGCCAGGGCATCGGCCGGCTGGCGGTGCTTGGGCGTGTTGATGGCCAGCAGCGTGACCCGGTGCCCGGCCCCGACGAGGCCGGCGGCCACGTCGTACATGGCAATGGCCCCACCGTCGTGGGGCGGGTACGGGACGCGCGGACAAAGTTGCAGAATGTGCATGTGGTCATTTAACATCTATCAATTAACATTTAACAGCCGTTCTGCTGGTACCGGGGCGCGAAGTCGGGCCGCAGGAGTGTTAAATGATAGATGTTAATTGTTAAATGAATTAAAGTTGCCGGAAATGCACCTCGAAGCTCTGAATCTGGTCTTCGCTGCCGAGGACGAGTAGTACGTCGCCGGGGGCGGGCGCGTAGTCCACGGGCGGACTCACGAGCAGCTCGCCGCTGGCCTGGCGCAGACCGATGATGGTGGCTCCGGTGATGGAGCGCACGTCGAGCTCCCGGATGGTGAGGCCGCGCAAATCGCGCCGCAGCTGCTCGTAGCTCATTTCTTCGAGGCGTAGCTTATCGGGGCTGAGGCCCGAAATAAGGTCCAGGAAACGAATGACTTCGGGGCGTACAATTAGCTTGGCCATGTGCGAGCCGCCGATTTCGTCGGGCATGACCACCGAGTCGGCCCCGGCAAAAATCAGTTTACTTTCGGAGGTTTTGAGCGAGGCCCGGGCGATGATTTTCAGGCGCGGGTTGAGGGCGCGGGCGGAAAGCGCCACGAATACGTTGTCGGCATCTTTGGGCAGTGAGGTAATCAGGGCCGAGGCCCGCTCCACGCCCGCCTGCTTGAGCACAAGGTCGGTGGTGGCATCGCCGAATACGGTGAAAATTTTGCCGCCCGCCACGCCATCCTCGTCGTAGTCTTCGCCGGTACGGCCTTCGGTGATGCTTTTCATCAACCCCTGGTCCGACTCGATGACCACCACCCGGGCGCCGTTGGCGCGCAGCTCCTGGTAGGCCCGGCGGCCGTTGCGCCCAAATCCGCACACGATTACATGGCCGCTGAATCGTTTAATCTCCTGGTCGGTTCGAATCATCTTATAAATTTTGCGCAGCTCGCCGTCAAAGATAAACGCGGACAGGACCGACACGAGGTACGCCACCACTACGAGGTTGTAGAGAATATAAAACGAGACAAACAGCCGCCCGGCCTGCGAAAACGGTTGAACTTCGCCGAAGCCCACCGTGGCGAAGGTGGTCACCGTCATGTAAAACGCGTCAATCGGCCCATAGTGCTCGATGACCATGAAGCCCGTTATGCCAATCACCAGGCTCAATACCGTGAGGATGATGGCCAGTATCAGGCGGTTGATGTTGAGGCGTCTAAGCATTGCGTTGTAGTAAACAAGGCCCAAAGAACGTCATGCAGAGCGCAGCGAAGCATCTTTACCGCTTCGTTTCGACCGCAATGAATACTTCCGAGGTAGAGATGCTTCGGCTGCGCGGACGCCAGATGGGCATGACGTTCGAAATTACAGGCTGGCCCCAGCTCACGCGCCCCGCGCCACTACGGTACCCAGCAAACCGGCCAGCTCATTATCAAGCTCCTTGAGGCGCTTGATGTCGCCGAGAATTTCGAACATCTCGGCGTCTTCCAGCGGGTGCCGGAGCTTTTCGAGGCACTGGTCCAGCTCGCGCTGGACGTGCACTTTATTGAGGCGCAGTACGGCATTGTCGCAGGCCAGCTGGGGCAGGTCCACTTCGTTGAATACGTAGATTTCCTTGGTGCGCCAGTTGGGGCTGATTTCGTAGCGCTCGGTGGCCAGGTCCGTGATGAGGCTGCGGATGTCTTCGCGCTCGTTCTGGGCCAGCAGGCGGGCATCGGGAAAGCGGCCGGCCAACAGCTCCTGCCGGCAGATTTCCCACATTTCGGCGTAGAGCGGCACGTTGAGCGGGTTTTCGCCGAGCTGGCCCATCAGGTAGGCGGCCACGCTCATTTCCGGCTCGATTTCGCGGCCGGAATAGAGCACCAGCAGGCGCAGCACCTCGCGCTCGCACACCTGGAGCATGTCGGGCGTGTCGTCGTCATCGTCGGCTTTAGACTTCGCGGACTGGAAAGAAGCCCCCGCGCCCAGGATTTCCACGGTGGCCTCCGCGCCGCCGTACATGAGCATTTCGGCTTCTTCCTCATCCGACAGCGGGCGCGAGGCGGGGGCCGGGCCGGGGCGCTGGCCCTGGCCGCCGGCATTGCCGCCGTAGCTGTTGCCGCCGCTATTGCCATAGCCGCCGCTCCCACCGCTGCCGCGCTGGTCGCCACCTTTCGGCGCGGGCGCTTTCACCAGCTTGTTGTATTCGGTGATAAGCACCTGCTCATCAATGCCGAACGTGGCCGAGGTCTGCTGCAAAAATACCTGACGCTTGATGGCATCGGGCACTTTGGCGATGCTGTGCAGCACGTCGCGGATGGCTTCGGCCTTCTTCACCGGGTCGTTGCTGGCCTCGCGGGCCACGAGCGTGGTTTTGAAGGAGATGAAGTCCTGGCTCTTGGTTTCAATGTACTCGGCGAAACGCTGGTCGCCGACTTTGCGGATGTAGCTATCGGGGTCGTCGCCGTCGGGGAAGAGCACCACGCGCACGTTCAGACCGCCTTCGAGCAGCAAATCGGTGCCGCGCAAACTGGCTTTTATGCCCGCCGCGTCGCCGTCATACAGCACCGTCACGTTATCGGAATACCGCTTGATGAGCCGAATCTGGCCCTCGGTGAGCGAGGTACCCGATGAGGCCACCACGTTTTTAATACCGCCCTGATACAACGAAAGCACGTCCAGATAGCCTTCCACCAAATAGCACACTTCCTCCGTCCTGATGGCCTGCCGGGCCTGGAACAGCCCGTAGAGCACATCCGACTTGTGGTAAATCTCCGATTCCGGCGAATTCAGGTACTTCGCCATCTTGTCGTCGCGCTTCAGCGTGCGCGCCCCGAAGCCCACTACCCGGCCGCTGATGTTGTGAATCGGGAACATGACGCGGCCCCGGAACCGGTCGTAGCGCCGGCCGGTGTCTTTGCCCTGGTCGTCGGTTTTGATGACCGTCAGGCCCGTTTTTTCCAAGTATTTCTTGTCGTAGCCGGCCGTTTCGGCGGCTTTCATCAGGTCGTCCCAGCTGTCGAGCGAGTAGCCCAGCTCGAAGGTCTGGATGGTGCTCAGGTTAAGGCCGCGCTCCTTAAGGTAGCCGTAGCCGATGCTCATGCCCTCCTCGGAGTTCTGCAGGAGGCGGTGAAAGTGGTTTTTGGCGAAGTCGGAAACGATGAACTGGGAGTCGCGCTCGTTCTGCTCCAGCTGCTGCTGGGGCGTGCGTTCCTCCTCCTCAATGGTGATGGCGTACTTCTTGGCCAGGTATTTCAGGGCCTCCACGTAGCTGGTGCCCTCCACGTCCATCACGAACTGCACCACGCCGCCGGCCTTGCCGCAGCCGAAGCACTTGTAGAGTGACTTGGCCGGATTTACCGAAAACGACGGAGACTTCTCGTTATGAAACGGGCACGGGGCCCACAGATTCTGGCCCTTGCGCTTGAGCTGCACGAAGTCGCCGACGACTTCCACGATGTCGGCGGTCTGGATAATCTGGTCAACTAATTCTTTGGGGATGCGGGCCATCGGGGGTTATTCGGATGCAAATGAGGGCAGGGAAGGACGTCATGCTGAGCGTAGCCGAAGCATCTCGCGGGCCGTCACTAACTCAATCGTTGGCTACGCCGACCTTCGGTTCTGCGGTTTTGATTACTTCCACACGCGAGATGCTTCGGCTGCGCTCAGCATGACGTTCTATGACTGCGGCAGTAAGTGACACAACAAATTTCGCCCTACTTTCTCCTACGTCCTACCTTTGCCCGGAATAAACTCCGCGCAAGATGCCCGCATACCGCCCCGAAGAAATCGAAAAGAAGTGGCAGGCCCACTGGAAAGCCCACAATACCTTCCAGGCCCACAACCACTCCGAGAAGCCCAAGTACTACGTGCTCGACATGTTCCCCTACCCGTCCGGGGCGGGCCTGCACGTGGGGCACCCGCTGGGCTACATTGCCTCCGATATCGTGTCGCGCTACAAGCGCCTGCGGGGCTTCAACGTGCTGCATCCCATGGGGTTCGACTCTTTCGGCCTGCCCGCCGAGCAGTACGCCATTCAGACCGGCCAGCACCCGGCCCTGACCACCGACCAGAACATTGAAACCTACATCAAGCAGCTCAGCAGCCTGGGGTTCAGCTACGACTGGAGCCGCGAAATCCGCACTTCCGACGCCAGCTATTACAAGTGGACGCAGTGGATTTTCCTCAAGCTGTTTAATTCCTGGTACAACCTCGACACCAACAAGGCTGAGCCGCTGACGGACCTCACCGCCCGCTTTGCCGAGCGCGGCAGCGAGGGCATCCGCGCGGCCGGCGACGAAGGCGACCGCCAGGTGTTCACCGCCGGGCAGTGGCAACTCTTTACCGAACACCAAAAGCTGGCCGCCGTCCACTCCTACCGCCTCGCCTACCAGCAGGACACCTACGTGAACTGGTGCCCCGGCCTGGGCACGGTGCTGAGCAACGACGAAGTAAAGGACGGCCTGAGCGAGCGCGGCGGCTATCCCGTCGAGCGCCGCCTCATGCCCCAGTGGAACCTGCGCATCACCGCCTACGCCGACCGCCTCCTGGCCGGCCTCGACACGCTCGACTGGCCCGACGCGGTGAAAGAAATGCAACGGAATTGGATTGGCAAGAGCATCGGGGCCGAGGTCACGTTCCCTGTTGAGAGCTCAGAGCTTAGAACGGAGAACTTAGAAATCAAGGTTTATACGACGCGGGTTGACACGATTTATGGAGCCACGTTCCTGGTTTTAGCTCCTGAGCATGAACTTGTTGATAAAATCACCACGCCCGGCCAGCGCGCCGCCGTGGACGAGTACATCGCCGCCACCAAGCGCCGCTCGGAGCGCGACCGCATGGCCGACACCAAAACCGTGTCGGGTGTCTTCACCGGCGCGTATGCGCTGAATCCGGTGAACCAGGAGCCCGTGCAAATCTGGCTGGCCGACTATGTATTGGCCGGCTACGGCACCGGCGCAGTGATGGCCGTACCCAGCGGCGACCAGCGCGACTACGTGTTTGCCCAGCATTTCGGGCTGCCCATCCCGGCCATTTCCGACGCCCAGCAGGGCCTCGACCAGCAGGCCGACCCCACCAAGGAAGGCCGCTACATCAACTCGGGCATCATCAACGGCCTCACCTACAAGGAGGCCACCACCAAGCTCATTGCCTATCTCGAAGAGAAAGGCCTGGGCCGCGGCAAGGTCAATTTCCGCCTGCGCGACTCCATCTTCGGCCGCCAGCGCTACTGGGGCGAACCCATCCCGATTTACTACAAGGACGGCACCGCCTACGGCATCGCCGAAAGCGACTTGCCGCTGGTGCTGCCCGAAATCAACGAGTATAAGCCCACCGAAACCGGCGAGCCGCCCCTGGGACGCGCCCAAAACTGGCTCTACCGCAACCAGTACCCCTACGAGCTGAGCACCATGCCCGGCTGGGCGGGCTCGTCGTGGTACTACCTCCGCTACATGGACCCCACCAACGAAGCCCGCTTCGTCTCAGAGGAAGCCGAGCAGTACTGGGGCACCGTGGACCTCTACATGGGCGGCGCCGAGCACGCCACCGGCCACTTGCTGTATGCGCGCTTCTGGTATTTGTTTTTGAAAGACTTAGACCTCGTGAGTAGCAATGAGCCGTTCCAGAAACTGATTAATCAGGGGATGATTCTGGGGCGGTCGAATTTCGTGTATCGTTTAAATGTGTCGCTACCTATTACCGAAATCAAAATCGAGGGCCCTGAACTTGCCAAAATTTATCCAGCGACATTTTTCATTTCGAAAGATAAAGTCATTAAATATCAAGCTGGCGATGAAGCAGTAACTAAGGAAATTTTAGTATTTGTTCAGAATTACATTGCTGATTTCAACAATAAGGAACTAGGGGTTAAAATAATAGACCCTCACGGTACGAGCATTTCTGATTTACACGTTGATGTAATGTTAGTTGAAAACGACGTGCTTGATATTAATGCATTTAGAAAATCAAGGCATGACTATCGACTTGCAGAGTTTATTACCGAAGATGATGGAAGATATTTATGCGGTTGGGAAATCGAAAAGATGTCCAAATCAAAATTAAATGTTGTCAATCCCGACGTACTAATTAGCAAATACGGCGCGGACGCCTTGCGCCTCTACGAAATGTTCCTCGGCCCGCTGGAGCAGTACAAGCCCTGGAACACCAACGGCATCAGCGGCGTGAGCGGCTTCCTCAAGAAGCTCTGGCGGCTCTTCCACCCTGAAGACGGCGACCTCGCCGTAACCGATGAGCCGGCCACGCCCGCCGAGCTCAAGGTCCTGCACCGCGCCATCCAGAAGGTGCAGGAAGACATCGAGCGGTTCAGCTTCAACACCTCCGTCAGCCTGTTTATGATTACCGTGAACGAGCTCACGGCCCTCAAATGCCACAAGCGCGCCATCCTGGAGCCGCTCGTGCTGCTGCTGTCCCCGTATGCGCCGCACCTCGCCGAGGAGCTGTGGCAGGAACTGGGCCACGAGCCCGGCAGCATCAGCACCGCCGGCTACCCCGAGTTCCGCGAGGAATATCTGGTGGAGGACAACGTGACCTACCCGCTGGCCATCAACGGCAAGGTGCGCGAGCAAATGCAATTCGCCGCCACCGCCACTGCTTCGGAAATTGAAACCGCCGTGCTGGCCTCGGATTTTCTGGCGCGGTTTGGCGAAGGAAAATCGGCGAAAAAGGTGATTGTGGTGCCGGGCCGGATGGTGAACGTGGTGGTGTAGCGGGTTGTACGGTACGCTTTATCTGGCACTACACAAGTAAAAGACCCGCTGCGATTGCAGCGGGTCTTTTTTATTTAATTCCACTACTCGCCAGGATGGCATCTATTGATTTATCTGAAATTGTTGGCTGGTCAGATTTATCATAAATAGCGAGCAGATAAATTACGTCATCAACGAGCTTTACACAAGTAATTGCTCGGGCTCCGCCGCTTTTTCCGGTGTTCTTCGCTTTTATCTTTACACGGACTTTGTAACAGTTGCGCCCTAATGATTCACCCGCTTGCGGATTATTCTGCAACTCTGCCAGCAGAAAGGATAAATCTGCTACCGCTGACATATATTTTTTCTTCAGCTCCTTGAATTGCCGATTGAAATCATCAGTAAAAACAATGCTATACTTCATCGAGCAAATCGTAAGCTGAAGGTAAAGTTATTTTTCCTTGTTGATGAAGTTCAACTTGGCGCAATGAGTGCGCTAATTCATTAGCCAGTTGTTGTTGCGCTGCCGATAGCACAGAATGCGGCTGCTTCACGGCTTTCGCGGGTTTGACAGAGAGGTTGAGCTCACGCAGAAGCTTCTTCACGAAATTCACCCGGTCATCGGGCACGGTTACAATCAGGTCCATAACTCAAAGTTAAGCGGGAGTAGCGCAGAAGCAACCGGCTGCTTGCAGGGGCTTTCTGTATTGTATTCAAACTCAGTTTACGTTGGATTTGTGCCCTACCTTGTGGCCAATAAAGCCATTTTCTGACCTTCTATGCTACAACGCATCTTACGCCACAAGCCATTTACGGCTTCTTGTTCTCAATCCTTTTCACGGCTGACGATACTAATTGTCGCCGCCTTATTCAGCTTCACCAGCCGCGCCCAAACCACCGATGCCGCCGGCCCGCTGCTCACGCCCGAGCAATTTCTGGGCTACAAGCTGGGCGCGCAGTTCACCACGCACGCCGAAATTCTGCGCTACGTGGCCCACGTAACGGCCCATACGCCCGGCCGCATGAAACTGGTGCCCTACGGCAAAACTTACGAGCGCCGCCCGCTGGAAGTGGTGCAAATTGCCAGCGCCGAAACCTTCGGCCGGCTCGAAGAGGTACGCCACAACAATTTGAAGCTGGCCGGGCTGGAAAGCGGCACCGGCCAGCGCCAGCAGCCGGCCGTGTGCTGGCTGAGCTACAACGTGCATGGCAACGAGGCCGTGTCATCGGAAGCCGTGATGCAGGTACTATATGACCTGGCCAACCCGCAGGACCAGCAGATGCAGGACTGGCTCAAAAACACCGTCGTTATCGTGGACCCCTGCGTGAACCCCGACGGCCGCGACCGGTACGCCAACTGGTACAACCGCGTGCGCAACCAGGCCGTGAACGCCAACCCCGACTCCTGGGAGCACCACGAGCCCTGGCCCGGCGGCCGCTACAACCACTATTACTTCGACCTGAACCGCGACTGGGCCTGGCAAACCCAGCAGGAAACCCGCCAGCGCATCGAACTCTACAACCAGTGGCTGCCGGAAGTACACGCCGATTTCCACGAAATGGGCCCGAACAACACCTACTATTTCTCGCCTGCCGCCAAGCCCTACCACGCCGACCTCACGGCCTGGCAGCGCAAGTTCCAGGGCATTCTGGGTGATTACAACAAGGTGGCGTTTGATAAGAACAACTGGCTGTATTTCACCCGCGAAGTCTACGACCTGTACGCGCCCACCTACGGTGACACCTGGCCCAGCTTCAACGGGGCCATCGGCATGACTTATGAGCAGGGCGGCGGCGGCCCCGCCGGCGTGGGCTACGCCCGCCTCGACGGTGACACCCTGACCCTGGCCCAGCGCATTGCCCACCACCATGCGGCCAGCCGGGCCACCATCCAGGCCACCGCCGAGCGGCACGACGACCTGCTGCGCGAGTTTCAGAACTACTTCGCCACGGCCAAAACCAAGCCGCAGGGCGAGTTTAAAACCTACGTGCTGTCGGCCGGCAACGACCCCGGCCAGCTTCGCGCCCTCACCCAGTACCTCAACCGCAACCAAATCGAATACGGCTTTGCCACCAAGCGCACGAAAACCAAGGGCTTCAACTACACCTCCGGCAAAAGCGAAACCGTGCAGATAGAGCCCCACGATGTGGTGGTGAGCATGTACCAGCCCAAATCCACGCTGGTGAAAGTGCTGTTTGAGCCCCGCCCGCAGCTCGAAGATTCGCTCACCTACGACATCACTTCCTGGGCCCTGCCCTACGCTTTCGGGGTGAAAGCCTACGCCCTGCCCGGCCGCCTCGACGCCTCGGGCAATGCCCCCAGCCAGGCAGTGGTACGCGGCAGCGCCGCCGCCACTACCGAGCGCCCCTACGCCTACCTCGCCCGCTGGAACAACCTGCAGGACGTGCGCTTCCTCAGCCGCCTACTCCAGCAGAAAGTGAAGGTGCGCTACGCCGAAAAGGAATTTGAATCGGAAGGCCAGAAGTACGCGCCCGGCACGCTCGTCATCACCCGCACCGGCAATGAGGGCCTCGGGGCCCGGTTCGACCAGCTGGTACGGGCCCAGGCCGACTCGGCCGGCACCGTGGTTACGGCCGTGAAATCCGGATTTTCTACCTCGGGACGCGACCTGGGCTCCAGCACCGTGCACTTTGTGAAACAGCCCACCGTGGCCGTAGTGGCCGGTCCCGGCGTCGATGCCACGGCTTTTGGCGAGGTCTGGCACTTCTTCGAGCAGCAGCTCGGCTACCCGCTCACGGTGCTCGGTACCGATTACCTCAGCCGCGTTTCGATGAATAAATACGATGTCCTCATCCTGCCCAACGGCAGCTACAACGACGTTTATACCGACCGCAACCTCGAAAGCCTCAAAGCCTGGGTGCGCGACGGCGGCCGCCTCATTGCCATGGAAGGCGCGGCCAAATTCCTGGCTAACAAAAAAGACTTCCTGCTCAAAACCAAACCCGTCGACTCCGTTGCCATTAAAAAGGAAAACAAGGCCAACCCCTACAAACTCCTGCGCCGCTACGGCGACTCGGAGCGCGAAGAGGCCGAAGACGTGGTGCAGGGCAGCGTTTACCGCGTGCAGCTCGATAATACCCACCCGCTGGCCTTCGGCTACGGCGACACCTACTTCGCCCTCGTCCGCAACCCGCTCAACTACCGCTTCCTCGACAAAGGCGGCTGGAACGTGGGTGTCATCAAGAAAAACAGCTATTCGGCTGGCTTCATCGGCACCAAGGCCCGCAAGGAGCTGGCCGATACCTTCGTAGTCGGCACCCAGAATCTGGGGCGCGGCGAAGTCGTGTATCTGGGCGACAACCCGCTGTTCCGCGCCTTCTGGCAGGGCGGCAAGCTGCTCTTTGGCAACGCTGTTTTCCTGGTCGGGCAATAGGCAAAGCAAAACGTCATGCTGAGCTTGCCGAAGCACCTCTACCGCCAGAGTAACTAATTACTGCTGCGGTAGAGATGCTTCGGCAAGCTCAGCATGACGTTCAAATATGTTCCTGTAAAATTGCTCTACAGTTCCAGCGTCGCCTTCACCACTTTCGGCAGCGAGGCCCGCACCAACTCATACGAATGGTCAATCAGCTCGCGCAGCTGGCTTTCCGGAGCACCCGTACCGATAAGCACCGTGTTCCAATGCACCTTGCTCATGTGGTAGCCGGGCAGCACGTAGTCGTGGGCTTCGCGCAATTCGATGGCCCGCTCGGGGTCGCATTTCAGGTTGATGCTGCCGAAGGTGTCGATATCAGTGAGGGCGAAAATCTTACCGCCCACTTTAAACACCAGGGTTTCGGGACCGAAGGGCGTTTCTTCGGTCACGCCGGCTTTCAGCAGGCAATAATCGCGAAATTCCTCAATATTCATCCCGCGTTTTCCTACAGCACGTAGCGGAACAGCATCACCACCAGGCACACCAAGAACATCGCCAGGCTGAGCTTATTGATGAAGTGCATCGTCTTCATGTTGAAGTTGTTCTTACGGCTCGGGTCTTTGCCGCGGAAATAGTAACCGAGGACGGGGCCGAAGTTGAAGAGGTTTTTACCGTTCATGGCGGGGCAGGTTTGGGTTCAGTAAGGTAACACCTGGCGGGGCAGAATGATTTGGTCAAAGCTGAATACTTACGCATAATCTACCCTGCAATGCCGCGTTATTTGCCGTGTCGTTTTACGAACCAACTCCCCTCGCCTTGAAACCCGTTTCCGCAACCCTGCTCCTGCTGGCCGCTTCCGCACCCAGCCCCGCCCAGGCCCAAAAACCATCATCCGATACCGAAGCAGTGAAAAATGTCATCACCACGTTTTTCGACGGCATGCGGCGCGGCGACAGCACGATGGTACGGCGCACCCTGGCCCCGGCGGCCGTATTCCACGGCTTCGGCGGCAAACCCGGCCAAACGCCGACTCTGGAAGTAGAAAGCATCAACGGGTTTCTGAAAGCCGTTGGAACACCCCACGCCCAGGTTTGGGACGAGCGGGTGGAATTCGAACGCGTCTTAATTGACGCCAACCTGGCCAGCGTGTGGGCCCCGTATGAGTTCTACCTGGGCAGCAAATTCAGCCACTGCGGCTACGACTCGTTTCAACTGGTGAAACTGGCCGACGGCTGGAAAATAGCGCACGTCATCGACACGCGGCGCAAGGAGAAGTGCAAGTAATATTGCTGTTAATCTGCAACAGCATACACTCCACAGTCAAGTTTAGCAGCCCGTTCTAAAATTTTAATTAAGTTAAAAAATGAGTGATTATTTGCATCTATTAATTCGCTCAGAATTTTCTTGACAAACTCACTTGACCATCTGAAATCTTCATAATAGTCTAATTCATGAGCTAGTATGTTGCCCTCTTGCGCATCATGGAATTCTTGCAAACCGATTCCGCCTAAGTAAGCAGATTTCCAATCGTATGCTTCAGAATTATCATCTTGTTGGTCAGGCATTAAATGTAAATCCATCATAGCATTGTATGCGCAAGTATTAAACTCCCACCGGCTCCTCCACTACTTCCTTCTCAATCCAGCGGCCATCCTCGCGCATGAGCTCAATCAGCTCATCAACCGCTCTTTCTTCGGGCACCGATTTCTTGATGACTTCCTGGCCGCGGTAGAGGGCAATTTTGCCCTTGCCCACGCCCACGTAGCCGTAGTCGGCGTCGGCCATTTCGCCGGGGCCGTTCACGATGCAGCCCATGATGCCGATTTTGATGCCCTTGAGGTGGTCAGTGCGCTTGCGAATCATGGCCGTGGTTTCCTGCAAATCGAACAGGGTGCGGCCGCAGCTGGGGCAGCTGATGTATTCGGTTTTGCTCATGCGGGTGCGAGCCGCCTGCAGGATGCCGAACGAGAGCTGGTTGAGCGCGTCAATATCGCGCAGCCAGGCTTCCTGCTCCTGATTGGGCAGCAGGTCGGCGCAGAGCGAGATACCATCGCCGAGGCCGTCGATGAGCAGGCCGCCCACGTCGGTAGCGGCATCGAGCTGGGTTTGGGCAGGGTTTTCGACCGTGTAGCAGCGGCGCACCACCACCGGGCAGGTGATGCCGGCATTGATGAGCTCGAAGAAGGCCCGGCGCAACTCCGGCATGGCGTGGGCATTGCTGGTTTCGAGGGTGAGCACCACCGCTTGGTCGACGTGCAGGTGCTGAAGCAGCTCGGGCGTGAGGGCCGCCAGGTCGGCCATCAGGAAGTTGAGCTGCGGGTGGCGCTGCTCGGGCGTGGTGGCCAGGTAGGCGTCGGGCGTCATCAGCGGGTAGTGCTCGACCCGGCGGCCGGCATGGCGCCAGGCCGTGAAAGTCACGATTTCCTTCAGGCCGTTGGGCAGCATGTAGGGCACGGGCCGCTCGCCGGTGTAGATGTAGTCGGCCCCCAGGTCGCCCATCTGAAATTTATCGAGGAAGGGCGAGTACAGGTGGCCCGCAGCGCGCAGGTCGCCATACTCCAGACGCGGCAGCCGCGACAAGTCGGCCACCACCCGCGGCACGTTCTGCCCCCCGAAATTAGCCACCTCGTGGGTACTACGGCGAAAATACTGGAACGGGTTAATGGGCGAGGCTTCGCCTTCGGCCGTCAAAAGCGCGTCATCGTTTTTCAACTCTTCACTTTTAACTTTTAACTGGCCCAGCGGGCGGATGGGCCGGGCCTGAGCCGCCCGATTCGTGTAGCGGTCAATCAGCATGCGGGCCACGGGCGCTTCGGCCTCGGGCGCTTCGGTGAGGCTCACGCGCACGGTGTCGCCCAGGCCATCTTCGAGCAGCGTACCGATGCCCACGGCGCTCTTGATGCGGCCGTCTTCGGCCTCGCCGGCTTCGGTCACGCCCAGGTGCAGCGGGTAGGGTTGCAGGCCTTCTTCGTCGAGCTTCTGCACCAGCAGGCGGTAGGCCTGCACCATCACCTGAGTGTTGCTGGCTTTCATGCTCAGCACCACGTCGTAGTAGTTTTCCTCCTCGCACAGGCGCAGGAACTCCAGCGCCGACTCCACCATGCCCAATGGCGTATCACCATACCGGCTCAGAATGCGGTCGCTCAGCGAGCCGTGGTTGGTGCCGATGCGCATGACCGTGCCGTACTGCTTGCAAATCTGGACCAGCGGCCGGAACCGCTCGCGGATGCGCTCCACCTCGGCCGCGTAAGTAATATCGGTATATTCTATTTCCTCGAATTTCTTCTTGTCGGCGTAGTTGCCGGGGTTCACGCGCACTTTCTCCACGATGCGGGCGGCCAGCTCGGCGGCATTGGGCGTGAAGTGGATGTCGGCGATGAGCGGTACGTTGCAGCCGCGCTTGCGCAGCTCTTTCTTGATTTCCAGCAGATTTTGAGCCTCCTTGATGCTGGGCGCGGTGATGCGCACGTACTCGCAGCCGGCCGCCACCATGCGCAGCGTCTGCTCCACCGAGCCGAGGGTGTCCATCGTATCCACGGTGGTCATACTCTGCACGCGGATGGGGAAATCTCCCCCCATCGGCACGCCGCCAATGTTTACCACGCGGGCCACGCGGCGCTTATACTCGGTCAGGCTGGGGCAATACGTTTTGTTCATGAGCCAAAAACTAGGGGAGGCAGGCGAAAGTTGCGCCGTAGTGCAAAGGTAAAGCTGTACGCGGTGGCGTGAGCTTTCCAGCGCCGCAACTTCTACCCCGGCTTCACTGTCTATGAGCACAATGTCCGCCTATTTTAAGATGCCCCGTCTAACCCCTATTCTTTTCGTTGTCGGCTTGCTGCTGGCCTCCCCCGGCTTCGCCCAGCATGTGACTGTCGTGAAGTTTCCGGAGCTGCAAAAGCGCCTGACGCGCCCCACTGACACCACGTACGTGGTGAATTTCTGGGCCACCTGGTGCGCGCCCTGCGTGAAGGAGCTGCCCAATTTCGAGCATGTCCGTGCCGCCAATGCCGGCAAAAAAGTAAAGGTGCTGCTGGTGAGCCTGGACTATGCCTCGCAGGTCGACAAGAAAATCAAGCCCTTCGTGCGGAAGCGCGGGCTGAAATCGGAAGTGCTGGTGCTCAACGAGCCCGACCCTAACGACTGGCTCGCTAAAGTGGATGCCAAATGGTCGGGGGCCCTGCCCTTCACCCTCATCATCAACAACAGAACCAAGCAGCGTGCTGCGTTCGAAAAAGAATTATCGCAAGCGGAGCTGACTGCCGCGCTGCGAAAGTTTCTGTAATCATCCTTTTTCATCAACCCTCAATCAACCTGCACTATGAAAAAAGCCCTGCCCCTGCTCGCTCTCTGCTTCGCCCTGCTGCTGAGCAGCTTCATCATGCGTCCCAACGCCGATGGTTACAAAGTGGGCGATAAAGCCGCCGATTTCAAGCTGAAAAACACCAACGGCAAGATGGTATCCCTGGCCGATAACAAGGCGGCCAAAGGCTACATCGTGGTGTTCACCTGCAACACCTGCCCCTACGCCAAAGCCTACGAAAGCCGCATCGTGGACCTCAATACCAAGTATGCGCCGCTTGGCTACCCGGTGGTGGCCATCAATCCCAACGATGCCAGCAAAGTCCCCGGCGACTCCTACTCCGCCATGCAAACCAAGAAATATGCCTTCCCCTATTTGCACGACGAATCGCAGCAAGTAGCCAAAACCTTCGGCGCTACCCGCACGCCGCACCTGTACATACTCACGCGCCAAGGTTCAGATTTCGTGGTTTCCTACATCGGTGCCATCGATGACAACTCTGAAGACGCCAAGCTGGTGAAGACGAAATACGTGGAAAATGCCCTGACTGAAATTATGGCCGGCAAAGCGCCCGCTACTAATTCGACCAAAGCCATCGGCTGCACCATTAAGTGGAAGCAGGCGTAAAGCGCTGATAGCCATAAAAACGAACGTCATGCTGAGCGAAGTCGAAGCATCTCTACCGCAATAGTAAATAAATTACTTGCGCGGCAGAGATGCTTCGGCAAGCTCAGCATGACGTTCTGCTTTTTAGCTCATTCCGCGCCCACTTCCAGCACAATTTTGCCGATGTGCGCACTGCTTTCCATCAGCTCATGGGCCGCGGCTGCATCAGCCAGCGCAAAGGTTTTATAGATAACCGGCCGAAAGGCACCGGCCTCAACCAGCGGCCAGACGTGCTTTTCCACCTCCACCGCCAGGGCGGCTTTGAAATCGGCGGAGCGGGGCCGCAACGTGCTGCCCGTGATGCTGATACGGCGGCGCATCACCTCCAAGGCGTTGAATTCGCCCTTGCTGCCCTGCATCGCATTCACGAAAACCAGGCGGCCGTCATCTTTCAGCAGGCGCAGATTTTTGGCGATGTACTCGCCGCCCACCATGTCGAGGACGACATCCACGCCTTCGGCTTTGAGGACTTCCTCAAAATCCTCCGTTTTGTAGTTAATGGCCCACTCGGCGCCCAACTCCCGGCAGGCGGCGCACTTGGCCGCGTCCCCGGCCGTGATGGCGACGCGGCTGCCCAGCGCCTTGGCCAGCTGAATGGCCGTGGTGCCAATGCCGCTGCTGCCCCCGTGTACCAGCAGCGTTTCGCTAGCCCGCAAAGCACCCCGCTGAAACACGTTGTGCCACACCGTGAACACGGTTTCGGGCAGCGCGGCGGCCTCCATCATGCTCAAACCGGCTGGGATGGGCAGGCAATGCCGGGCATCCACCACCGCGTATTCGGCGTAGCCGCCGGCCGGCAGCAGGGCGCACACCGCATCGTTGGGCTGCCAGCGCGTCACTTCCGCGCCGCACTGCTCCACAATTCCGGCTATTTCCAGGCCGGGCACCAGGCCCGATACATCGCCGGTGCCCGCGTATTTGCCCTGGCGCATCAGCACATCGGGGCGGTTCACGCCGGCAGCCCGCACCCGAATCAGCACTTCGTGGCCGGCTGGCTGAGGCATCGGCTGAGGCTGGAGCTTGAGCACGGCCGGACCACCGGGGTGCTGAATAACAATGGAATTCATAAAAATCATGGGATGGTGCGAGCCACTAACACAGGCTCAATCCGGAAAGCAAAACACTACCGTTGCTAACGCAAAACGGCCCCGAAGGGCCGCTTTAACTTTCCAGAATGTCGCCGGCCAATTTTATTTACTGATGTTACGCAGTCGGAGCTGGCGCGCGTCTGCGACGCGCTGCCTGTTGGTTCTGAGCCTCCGGCTCGCGGGTGAACAACTCGCGGCCGGGCCGGCAAAATCGTCCGCACGTCCGAGCCGAAGGCTCGAAGCCAGGCGGCAGCGCGTCTGGGACGCGCGCCAGCCCCAAAAGTCGTTTTTATGGCAAACCCTTCAACTCAATTTGCAGGCACGGCCTAACCCAACTCCTGCTCGTCACGTTCCCTATCCGACGCGCAAAAACCCGATTTTGAAATTGTATTCATGAAAACGCCCCGCTTTATTCCCTCGCTTCTCGGGGCCGCCCGCTTCACCGGCTTAGCCGCCTGGCAGACCGGCCGGCTCTTTCGCCAACTAGCAGCCCGTGCCCTCGATTCGGTGCAGGAGGTGCTCCGGGCGGAAGTAGAAAAAGGCAACCTCCGGCTGGTGGCTGATTTCCTGGCCGACAAAGCCCTGCCCGCCGCCCGCGTTCTGCTCATCGAGCAAATGACCGTGCGCCTGCTGCTTCGCCTGGGCTTGCGCGGGGCCTTGGCCTCTAATGTGGTGGGCTGGGTATTGCCTTTCGTGGTTGAGAAACTCATCAGCGCGGGCAAAAAGAGCGGCCTTTTCGACAAACTGCTAGCCAATGCTACCGTCAGCGAATCGCTGGACCGGCTGGATGAGCTGCGCCGCGCTACCTGGAAAATGCTGGTACCCGACCCCGGCAGCAGTGCGCAGGTTGTCGACGAAGGGGACGACGATGCCACCCCACGCCTGCCGCTACTGCTGGCGGCACCAAAGAATGCCCCCGGCAAACCCACAAAGCCCAAAGAACCTACCACCAGGAAAGGGACTTAAGTAGTCGTTCAAAAGCAAACGGGTTGTTAGTTGTTAGTTGTTGGTCAACTGTTTATCGACCAACTAACAACTGACAATTAATGCCTGACAACTTAAACAATCGATACCGCAAACGATTGTTGCCGCGCTCCAAAAAAAACCACCTCAGCCGAGATGGCTCTTTCAAAACCGGGGCGCGGCGAGAATTCCCACCCAACACCGGACCCGATTCCGTCCGCTGACGAATTTACCGGCTGAACAATAGTTCGCGGTATTTCACCAGAGGCCAGTCCTCGTCGGCCACCATCTGCTCCAGCTTATCAACGGCGCGGCGGATGGTGTCGAATTTTGGTTTCACTTCTTCGCAGTACGCGACGGCGATGGCACGGGCATCGCCAATCTTGTTGGCTTGCTTGCGCGCCTCGGTCATGGCGTCGGCGGTGGTTTTAATGGTCGATACGTAGCGGGAAATGGCTTTAATCATTTCCACCGTTACCTCACTATGCTCGTCGTCGAGGCCCAGCTCGCGCAGGCCACGCACGTTGTTCACCAGCTTCGTCTGGTAAGCCAGCGCGGTTGGAATAATGTGGTTGATAGCCAAATCACCCATTACGCGGCTTTCAATCTGAATTTTCTTCTGGTAATCTTCCAGCAAAATCTCGTGGCGGGCGTGCAGCTCCACTTCCGAGAAAATCCCGTGGCGGGCAAACAGCGCCGCCGAATTGGCGTTCACAATGGCATCGAGCGCCTGGGGCGTAGTCGCGATGTTGCTCAGGCCGCGCTGGGCCGCTTCATCCTTCCACTCATCAGAGTAGCCATTGCCTTCGAAGCGAATGGCTTTGGAGGAAATCACGTACTCGCGCAGGACTTCCACAATGGCCACTTCCTTCTTTTTGCCCTGCTCAATGAGCGCATCCACCGACGTTTTGAAGTCGATGAGCTGGTCGGCTACGATGGTGTTGAGCACCGTCATGGCCGAAGAGCAGTTGGCCGACGAGCCCACGGCGCGCAGCTCGAACTTGTTGCCGGTGAAGGCAAAGGGTGAAGTCCGGTTACGGTCCGTGTTATCGAGGAGAATCGCGGGGATTTTATCGATGCCTAGCTTCAGGTAAATATTATCACCCTTGTCAAGCGGCAGCTTGGCCGTGCGTTCCAGCTCATCGAGCACGGAGTCCAGCATCGAGCCCAGGAACACCGACATGATGGCCGGCGGCGCTTCGTTGGCCCCAAGGCGGTGGTCGTTGCTGGCCGAGGCAATGCTGGCGCGCAGCAAATCGGCGTGGCGATGCACGGCCTGGATGGTGGTGATGAGGAAGGCCAGGAATTGCAGGTTTTCCTTGGGCCGACGGCCGGGCGCGAGCAGATTCACGCCGGTGTCGGTGCTCATTGCCCAGTTGTTGTGCTTGCCGCTGCCGTTCACGCCGGCAAAGGGCTTCTCATGAAGCAGCACTTTGAAGTTGTGCCGCTCGGCCACGCGGTCCATCACATCCATCAGCAGCTGGTTGTGGTCCACGGCCAGGTTGGCATCCTCAAAGGTCGGAGCACACTCGAACTGATTAGGAGCCACTTCGTTGTGCCGGGTGCGCAGGGGAATACCGAGCAGGTTAGCTTCCTCTTCGAATTCCAGCATAAAGCCGTGAACGCGGGCCGGAATCGAGCCGAAGTAATGGTCGTCGAGCTGCTGGCCCTTGGCCGGCGCGTGGCCAAACAAGGTGCGGCCGGTCATCACGAGGTCGGGACGGGCGTCATACAACGCCTTGTCGACCAGGAAGTATTCCTGCTCAATGCCGAGCGTGGTGTTCACGCGGCTCACGTCCTTATCGAAATACTGGCACACTTCCAGCGCAGCCTTTTCGAGCACGGCCAGCGACTTCAGCAATGGCGCTTTGTAATCGAGCGCTTCGCCGGTGTAGGCCACGAAAATGGTGGGGATGCAAAGCGTTTTGGCCCCTACCGTTTCGATGATGAAAGCGGGCGAGGTGGGGTCCCATGCGGTGTAGCCGCGGGCCTCGAAGGTATTGCGGATGCCGCCGTTCGGGAACGACGAGGCATCGGGCTCCTGCTGCACCAGCGCCGAGCCTTTGAAGTTTTCGATTGGCCGACCGTCGGAGTTCAGGTCGAAGAACGAGTCGTGCTTTTCGGCGGTTGAGCCCGTGAGGGGCTGAAACCAGTGCGTGTAGTGGGTAGCGCCCTTGGCCATGGCCCAGGTTTTCATGGCCGAAGCCACGGCGTCGGCCACGTTGTGCTCCACGGTGGCGCCTTGCTTGATGGCCGCCTGTAGTTTCTTAAAGTAATCACCGGGCATCGTAGCCCGCATGGCTTCCAGGTTGAATACATTTTGCCCAAAGCTGTCGGAGCGACGCGCGGCAACCGGCACCACCGTAATGGGACGACGCTGATTGACGAGTTCTAGGGCTTTAAAACGGAGAATGGCCATGTAATGGAAACCGGCGGGGCTAAGAGTATGGGTAACTTTTTGTAATTGCTGGGGCAAAGATAATTCGTAAATAGAACTTTTAATCAAAATGCCTTCGAATAAAAGGTCTTTTTTGACAAAAATCATCTTTTTCTAACCCTACCCCCTTTTTTCACACCCTCATTCTGCCCAATATTAACTTATCTGTTACAAAAACGGCAGTAAAAGCCCGGCCCCAATCGTTTGCAATAGCTTCCACCTTTTGTTCGTAGCTGGTAATTGCAGATTGAAGCCGGGTCGTTTCCATCCTGCCTTTCTTCGAACTCATCCATTCAACAAGCATTATTCAAAAAATCAGGCGCTGACCCCTCATTTATGCAGGCCTCCCTACAGGTTACCTTTGCAGGGTGAAAAACCGATTTGCGTTTCAACCGCGCTATTTTTTGTTCTGGTTGCTGTTTTTTGGCTTGGCCCGGGCGCTTTTTCTGGGTTACCAGCATGGCCTGACTGCTCAACTTTCGGCGCTTACCGTTCTGAGGACTTTTGGTTATGGGCTGCGCCTCGATGCTTCGGCGGCGGCTTACGTGAGTGTGGTGCCGTTCTTACTCCTTATAATAGGGAATGGGTTTCCCCGGTTTCCGGTGCAGCGGTTGCTGAGCGGCTACACGGCGGCAATAGGCATCGTGCTGACAATCCTGATAACGGCCGACCTCGAATTATACCGCGCCTGGGGCTTTCGGCTGGATGACACGCCCCTGCAATACCTCAATTCGCCCACCGAAATGGCCGCTTCGGCGGGCAGCGCCCCGCTGCTGCTGCTGGCTTTGGCCCTGCTGACGCTACTGGCCGGTGGCTGGTGGCTTTACCGGAGTATAGCCGGACGCCTCGCACCACTGCCCGGCTGGTTCGGGCGCGGCCGGGCCGCGTTCGCGGCTCTGCTCTATGCCGCCCTGCTGGTGGTGCCCTTGCGCGGGGGCACGCAGCAAATTCCGGTGAACCAGAGTGACGTGTATTTTTCGCGCATTGCTTTTGCCAACCATGCCGCCATCAACGCCCCCTGGAACCTGATGAGTGCGCTGGTGCTGCGGGCGGCCGAGCGCCCCCCGCAGCCGTTTATGGCCGATAGTACGGCCCGGCGGCTGGTGGCCAGCGTGTACCCGCGCGCGGTGGGGGCTCCGGCCCCGGCCGATTCGTCGGCCTCCATCCTCACCGAGGCCCGGCCCAATGTCCTGTTCATCATCCTGGAAAGTTTCACGGCCAAGCTGGTGGGCAGCGTGGGGGGCGAGGTGGGCGTGACGCCGAACCTGGACAGCCTGGCCCGGACGGGGGTATTATTCAACAATATATACGCGGCCGGCGACCGCAGCCAGAAAGGCCTGGTTGCGCTGCTCTCGGGCTACCCCAACCAGCCCACGACCAGCATTATTAAGTTTCCGCGCAAAAACGAGCACCTGCCGCACCTGTGCCGCTCGCTGGCCGCGGCCGGCTACAGCTCGCGCTACTACTACGGGGGCGAGCTGGCGTTTGCCAACATGAAAAGCTACCTGCAAACGGCCGGCTACGACCAGCTCACCGAGCGCAGCGACTTTGCTACGGCCGACCAAAACTCCAAATGGGGCGCGCACGATGGCATTCTGTTCACCCGTGTGCTGAGCGACCTGCAGCAACAGCAACAGCCGTTTTTCGTCACCGCTTTCACCCTGAGCAGCCACGAGCCCTTTGAGGTGCCCATGAAGCCCCGCTACCCCGGCCCGACCGAAGCTGACCAGTTCCGGAGCTCGGTGGCCTACACCGATGCCACGCTGGGCCAGTTTCTGCGCCAGGCCCGCCAGCAGCCCTGGTACGCGCATACGCTGCTGGTATTGGTAGCTGACCACGGCCACGTCCAGCCTGGCAACTCCGCCAATCAAAGCCCGTCCAAGTTCAGAATTCCGCTGTTGCTGGCGGGCGGCGCGCTGCGGCCCGAGGCCCGGGGCCGGGTGGTTTCAACCCTGGGCTCGCAAACCGATGTGGCCGCCACGCTGCTCCACCAGCTGCACCTGCCCGCCGCCGCCTTTGAATGGAGCCGTAACCTGCTCGCGGCCCACCCGGTGCCGTTTGCCTACTACTGCTTTAATAACGGCTTTGGCTCCGTTTCGCCCCAAGGCACGATTACCTTCGACAACGTGAGCCGCCAGGTGTGGGAGCGCGACCCCGGCGTGACCGATGCGCAGCTGCAGCTCAGCCAGGCCATGCAGCAGATTTCGCAGGAGGATTTCGCCCGCAAATAGGTCTGCGGGCCAGCCGTACCTTTGTGAGACTATGCCTACCCCCCAATCCGTCGCTTTTTACACTCTCGGCTGCAAGCTCAACTTTTCCGAAACGTCGGCCATTGGCCGGCAGTTTGAGGAAAAAGGCTTCCAGAAAATCCCTTTCGAAGCCGGAGCCGACCTCTACGTTATCAATACCTGCTCCGTTACCGACCACGCCGACCGCAAGTGCCGGAAAGTGGTGCAGCAGGCTCTGAAGCACAATCCGGAGGCTTTTGTGGCCATTGTGGGCTGCTACGCCCAGCTCAAACCCCAAGAAATTGCCAACATTCCCGGCGTGAGCGCCGTGCTGGGCGCGGCCGAGAAGTTCATGCTGGTCGATATTCTGGCTGATTTCAAGAAGCCCGCCGCCGGGCAGCCGGGGCAGGTTCACGCCTCGCCCATTTCCGCGGCCACCGAATTTCATGCCGCGCACTCGTTCGGCGACCGCACCCGCACCTTCCTCAAGGTGCAGGACGGCTGCGACTACTCCTGCTCGTTCTGCACCATTCCGCTGGCGCGGGGTGGCAGCCGCTCGGGCAGCGTGGCCAGCGTGGTAGAGCGCGTGGGGAAACTGGCCGAAACCGGCGTGAAGGAAATCGTACTCACCGGCGTGAACCTGGGCGATTTCGGCCTGCAAGGCCCCGAGCGCGAGCGCCGCGAGGACTTCACCCAGCTGGTGCGGGCCCTGGACGAGGTGGCCGGCATCCGCCGCTTCCGCATCAGCAGCTGCGAGCCCAACCTGCTCACCGACGATATTCTGGACACCGTGGCCGCCTCAGCGCGCTTCATGCCGCACTTCCACATCCCACTGCAAAGTGGCTCCGACAAGATTCTGGGGTTGATGCGCCGCCGCTACAAGCGGGCGCTCTACGCCAGCCGGGTAGCCCGCATCAAGGAGCTGATGCCCCATGCCTGCATCGGGGTTGATGTGATTGTGGGGTTTCCGGGCGAAACGGATGCCGACTTTCTGGACACGTATAACTTTCTGAACGAGCTGCCCATCAGCTACCTGCACGTTTTTCCCTACTCGGAACGGCCCGATACGCTGGCCCCCACCCTGCCCGGCCGGGTGCAGGACCGGGTGCGGCACGAGCGCACCACCCAGCTCCGCAGCTTATCGGAGAAGAAAAAGCGGTTTTTCTACGAGCAGCACTTGGGCCTGGAAACCGAAGTGCTATTCGAAGACGATGTGACCGATGGCCAAATGGAAGGATTCACGCCCAACTACATCCGCGTGGTGGCCAAATACGACCCTTTGCTGGTAGGCGAGATGAAAATGCTGCGCCTAAGTGCCGTAAATGCCTTCGGGCTGATGGAAGCCGAAGAGATGGGCGTATTTGCCTAAACCATGGCCTGCCGGGCCATAGCCAGCATTTCGCGCAGCATTTGCTGCTGCTCCACTAGGTGTTGGTTGCGCATTTCGGCCAGGGCCAGCTGGTGCTGCAGGTGCTGGGCATGCAGGGCGGCCGTCACGTAAAGTTCGGGAGAAAAGCCAGCAGGCGCGGCCGGTGCTGGTGCGGCCGGGGCCGGGGCAGCTGGTGCGGCCGAGGCAGCCGGAGCTACTTCAGGAAGCGGCAGGGGCTGAGTTGGCGCGGGCGGCGTGGCGGGCTGAGTTGGCGCGGGCGGCGTGGCGAGCACCTCTGGTACTGGGGCAACCTGCGGCACTTCGACGGGCACTGGCGCGGCGGCGCGGACGGGCTGGTTAGCGGCGGCAGCCAGGGCCAGCGTGGCCGTTATTTCGGCAGGTTGGAGGCGGGAGCCCGCAACGCCGGTCACGGCCCGACGCGGGACCGGCACTTCCACATCCGATAAATCGATGGGTTCGAGCGGGGGTTCTGCGGCGGCGGCTGGAACGGGGGCAACTGCTCTCGGCGCGGGCTCGCCACTTACCAGCATGGGGCCGCGGCCGAGCAGCAACCAGTCGCGCGACACATTTGGATAAATCTCAAAAACCTTACACAGCAGGTCGTAGCCGGGTTTATTCCGGCCGTCGATGAGGTGCTGAACGACGCTGGCCGTTTTGCCCAACGAGATAGCAAAGCTGTTTTTGGTTAGCCCGAACTGCTTGATAAGCTGCGCAAAGCGCTGGTCGATGGGAACAGAAGCGGAGGCAACCATAGTATTTGCACAAATGAGTAGTTGTGCAAATGTAGGACCGCAGATTTTAACAGATTTGACTGATTACGCAGATTCAGGTGCCCACTGGCTGCTTTGCCAAATCCGAAGAGTGCTCTGCCATGAGCCACGCTAAGAGCAGAGCGAGTTAAGAAAAAAAGAGAAAGCATCCTCGGGTCAGCGGGTCAGCGGGTCAGCAGTAACCTCGGGTCAGCGGGCACCTGAATCTACGTAATCAGTCAAATCCGCTAAAATCTGTGGTCCTTACTCGTAGCGCAGCGAATCAATCGGGTCCAGGGCGGCGGCTTTGCTGGCGGGGTAGTAGCCCGAGGCCAGCCCCACGCCCACGCAGATTACGAGGCCCACAATCATCCAGACCCACGGCACGAGGAAGGTACCGGAGCCCACGAATTTGGCCACGCCGTTGCCGCCCAGCACGCCCAGAACGATGCCCAGCGAGCCGCCCAGCAGGCAGATAACGATGGCCTCAATCAGAAACTGCAGGCGGATTTGCTTGGCCGTGGCCCCCAGCGCCTTGCGAATCCCGATTTCGCGGGTGCGTTCCGTCACCGAAACCAGCATGATGTTCATAAGGGCGATACTGGCCCCGAGCAGCGTGATAAAGGCCATGATGCTGCCCCCTACCCGCACTTTGCCCGAAATAGAATCGAGCGATGAAGCCAGCGACTCGCTGCTTTCGACCACGAAGCTGTCTTCCTGGCCCAGCTTGTCCTGCCGCACGGCCCGCATGATGCCGGTGGCCTGGCCCATCACAAAATTGAGGGTGCCGGACTGGTCGGTGGCAGTTTTGATGTCGAAGCTAAGGGCACGCTGGCGGGGCATCTGGTTGCCGGCTTCGAGGGGAAGCAGCGCCAGGCGGTCGGCCCCGCCGCCGCCCATGCTGGCACCGCTTTTCTCCAGTAAGCCCACAATCAGGAAGCGGCGGCCCAGGGCGGCCACGTATTTCCCCACCGGGCTTTGCTTGGGAAACAGCTTGAGGCGGATTTCGTCGCCCACAATCAGCACATTGGCCCCGCTGTTGAGCTCGGCCTGCGAGAAGATGCGGCCCTCGGCCAGGTTGTAGCCCTGGATTTTCAGGTAGTTCTCGTCGCCTGCCACAACCTGCATATTGGGGTTGGTTTTGATGCCGTTGGCTTTCATTTCCACGGCTCCGGCAATGAAGGCCGACACGCCCACCTGGGCCTCGTCGCCCATGGCTTTTTTGTATTGCTTGGCCTGAAAAAAGCTGATGGGCGCGTACTGCTTGGCCTGCACGCCGCCGCGCCGGCCGCGGTTGCTATAGCCCTTGGCGTGCAGCTCGAACGAGTTGGCCCCGAGGCTGGCGAAGGTTTCCGACAGCGAATTCTTCATGGCATCAATACCGGTGAGGATGCCGACCAGCGCAAACAGGCCAATGCTGAGAATAAGCGCCGTGAGAATGGTGCGCAGCAGGTTGGTGCGGATGGAACGGAAGGCTTCACGAACGTTTTCGAAGGGGCTCATAGTCGATGATTCCGGCCGGGAGCCGGGAAATCGTGGAAGGGAAAACCGCCGGCAGTGCCGGCTCTGCTCTGGCGGCGGGCCCGAGCAAGTGCCCAAAGTTCGTCGGGCGGCGCTTAACTTGAACCACCGCCCGGCAAACCTCGTTGGTTCGGTGCATTTATTTCCCCAAAAAACATGCTGCTCAAGCGTCTTCTGCTCTTTCTGCTGCTGGCCGTAGCCGGCGTGGCCGCGCCCCTGGCGGCCCGCGCCAACCATGTGTTCATCCCGATGGATAACACCCAAAAAGAATGCCTCAAGGCCTACGGCGTGGCCTTTTGGCTGCTCCAGCGGGAGGTGCCCGTCGATTGGCTGCTGAACTACCGGGGCGGCTCCTTCGCCTTCGAAGTCACGGCCGGGGCCGAAAATGAGCTGGCCGTGCGCGGCGTCACGTTTCAGGTTATCAGCGAAGCCCAGTACACCGGCATTTTGCAGGAAATAGCCGACCCGAACGCCAACATGGACGTGATGAAGCTGGAAAAGGTGCCCAAAATTGCGGTGTACACGCCCAAGGGCAAGCAGCCCTGGGACGATGCCGTGACCATGGTGCTGGCCTACGCCGAAATTCCCTACACCCAGATTTACGATGATGAAGTGCTGGCCGGTGCTCTGCCCAAGTACGACTGGCTGCACCTGCACCACGAAGATTTCACCGGCGAATACGGCAAGTTCTACTCCGTGTACCGCTCCTACCCCTGGTACCAGCAGCAGGTGCGCGACGCCGAAGCGGCCGCCAAGCGCAACGGCTTCGCCAAAGTAAGCCAGATGAAGGCCACCGTGGCCGTAAAAATGCAGGAATTTATTGCCGGCGGCGGCTTCCTGTTTGCCATGTGCTCGGCCACCGACTCGTACGACATCGCCCTGGCCGGCCTGGGCGTGGACCTGGTGGAAACCATGTACGACGGCGACCCGGCCGACCCCCAGGCCCAGTCCAAGCTCAACTACAACCGCTGCCTGGCCTTCCAGAACTTTCAGCTGACCCGCAACCCCTACGAGTACGAGTACTCCAACATCGACATGCAGCCCAACGAGCGCGGCCTGGGCGAACAGAACGACTATTTCTCGCTCTTCACCTTCTCGGCTAAGTACGACCCGGTGCCCACCATGCTCTGCCAGAACCACGAGAAAACCATTCACGGCTTCATGGGCCAGACCACGGCTTTCCGCAAAAACCTTATCAAGTCCGACGTCATTTCGATGGGCGAGACCAAGCAGACCGGCGAGGCCCGCTACATCCATGGCACGCTGGGCAAGGGCACCTGGACGTTTTATGGCGGCCACGACCCCGAGGACTACCAACATCTGGTGGGGGAAGAGCCCACCGACCTGGCCCTGCATCCCAACTCGCCCGGCTACCGTCTGATATTGAACAATATCCTATTCCCGGCCGCCAAGAAGAAGAAGCAGAAGACCTGAGCGTCAGTTGACTTTGCACCCAGAGAAGCCCGCAACAAGTGCCGTTGCGGGCTTTTTTGTGCGCTGCAGCTAAAAGATTAGGGCCTGGTGCTAAAAGGCTTTTATTATGGACTTTAAGCACGTAAATTTCAGGGCCCCAAATACAGTTTAGCCAAAATTTATGCGTTTACGCCTCGTTTTGTCTCTGTTAATTTTATGCATAGGCCTGCGGGCCCAGGCCCAGATTCCAGTTGCCGATAGTGCGGTGGTCGCGCGCCCGGTGCCGCAGCGCCCCTTCCGGGCGGTGGCGCTGCGCATTGCCGTGCCCTCGGTGCTGGTGGGCGTGGGCGTGCTGGCCCACAGCCCCCGCTACAACCAAACCTTGTATGAGGTGAAGCGGGAAATGCAGGAAGAAACCCAGGAGGTTTTTGGCGACTTCAATTCGCATGGCATCGACGACTATACCCGCCATGCGCCGCTGGCCGTGGCCTACGGCCTGATGGCGACCGGCCACCGCGGCGAGCGCACAGCGTTGGGTTTCACACTCATTTACCTGGCCGCGCACGAGCTCGACCAGGCCGTAGTCAGCAATCTCAAGCGCATTACGGCCGAGGCCCGGCCCAATAACGCCACCGACCTGACCTCTTTTCCATCGTCGCACACGTCGCAGGCTTTTCTCACCGCCACGCTGCTGCACGAGCAGTACGGCCGCCAATACCCCTGGCTGAGCGTGAGCGGCTACGCCGTGGCGGCGGCCACGGGCACCATGCGCGTGCTCAGCAACAAGCACTGGGCCACCGATGTGCTGGCGGGCGCGGGCATTGGCTTCCTGTCGGCCGAAACGGTATGGCACCTTTACCCGACCCTCACCCGCCTGCTGCCCAAAGGAGTCGCGCAAAAACTGCTGCTGGTGCCCACCTACGTGCCGGGCGGTGGCGCGGGGTTCGCGCTGGCGTATCAGCCTTGAGCACGGCCGGCAGCATCGCGCCGGGCAGCACCAGCCCTGTTGAAGTTCACCCCAACCTCTTTGGCGGGCAGCAATCAAGCGCTCAGGGTTCGCGGTACCGTTGACCGGGTGTCCGACGTATGGCGTATAACGGAGTCCGGATGCGGCTTGCGGCATAAGCCGGGGCCGCCGAAACCCATTTCAGCCCCTGCATGCAGCCCCACCCCACCAACTACAGCACTTCAACCAGCCGCGCAGACCAGCCCGCGCCGGCCAACCTCCTGCCCCGCGCCGTGCTGCGGCCCAATAGCTACCTGTTGCTCGATGGCTCCTGGCATTTCGCGCATGATGTCGACGACCAGGGACTGATTCATAACTGGGCCCAGGGCCACCGCTACGAGCACCTGGCCCAATGGCCGGGCTCGGTCGAAACGCATTTGCGCGAGGCCCGCGGCCAACAGGAAGGCAGTACCTGGCAAGACAAGGTGGTGGTGTGGTACGAGCGCGAATTCGACCGGCCCACCATGGACGTGCCGGCGGCCCGGTCCATGCTTCAGCTCACGTTTGGGGCCTGCGGGCACGAGACGCGGGTCTGGCTGAACGGGCAGCTCCTAAAAACCATTGAGGGCGAAGAGGTGCATTACGGCGAGTACACGTCCTTCACCTATGAGCTGGACGCCGCCGCCCTGCTCCCCGTGAACCGCCTCACCGTGCGCATTGCCGACACGATGGACGCCGACTTGCCCCGGGGCAAGCAGGAATCGCACGTATACAAGCGCGGCGGCATCTGGTACCAGACCTACACCGGGGCCGTACGCAGCGTGTGGCTGGAAACCGTGGAGCAGAACCGCCTGCGTTCGCGGGTGGGCGTGGTGAGCGAAGTGGAAGACCAGCTGGTGCGCTTCAACCTGACGCTGCGCCTGCACGACGCCGGGGACTACGTCATCCGGTTGCAGGTGTTCGACCCCACCCTGCCGGGCGATGCGCCCCCGCTGGCCGCGTCCGACTTCCCGCTGTACATGGCCGCGGGCCAGTGGCAGCAGCGCCTGGTGCTGGAGGTGCCCGAGGCCCGCCTCTGGGCCCCCGAATCGCCGAACCGCTACCGGCTGGTGGCCCAACTCATTGATGCCAATGGCTACGCCGCCCGCATCGAAACGCTGTTTGGCCTGCGCAAGATTGAGGCCCGGGGCCGCCACGTCTACCTCAACAACCAGCCCGTGTACCTCGACGGCATTCTCTACCAGCCCGGCGAGGCCACCTACGAGGAGATGCAGCGCCACATGCACGCCATGAAGGCGCTGGGCTGCAACCTGGTGCGGGTGCACATTGCCGGCATCGACCCCCGCATCTACAACCTGGCCGATGAGCTCGGGCTGCTGCTGTGGGTGGAAGTACCCAGCCCGCATAGCTCCACCGTGCGCAGCCGCATCAACCACAGCGCCGAGCTGCTACGCATGCTCACGCTGAGCGAAACGCACCCGTCCATCATCATCTGGAGCCTCTACAACGAGGACTGGGGCGTGCAGGACATCGCCACCAACGCCGACACCCGCCAGTACATCATCGACACCTACCACTTCATGCAGATTGCCTTCCCGCAGTTTCTGGTGGTGGACAACGACGGCTGGCACCACGTCTCCTACACCGGCCGGCTGAAATCGGACCTGCTCACGGCCCACCTCTACACCCCGGATTTGGGGCGTTGGCAGGAGTTACTCGACCGGCTGGTGCGGGGCGAGCTAAACGGCACGGCAGCCTACCCGCTGGTCGTGGGCGACCCATTTTTCTACCGCCACCAGGTACCGCTGATTGTGAGCGAATGGGGCGGCTTTGGCTTTTCGGACTACGGCGGGCCGCAGGACGCGGGAGCGCGCACGGCCAGCATCAGCGCATTCAAGCAGGAGCTCCGCCGCCGACCCATCGCGGGCGACGTGTATACCCAGGCCACCAACATCGAAGACGAGCGCAACGGCCTGATTGACCCGCACACCGGGGCTCTCAGCGTGCCGGCGGGGCTGCTTGCTTCGGGGAAGTAGCTAATCGAAAGAACTCAGGTTACGGGACCGACGCGGCCGCTCAGTACCTGGACGGTAGTCGGGCCGGGTCGCGGGTAGCGGCCAGGGTAGCCGTGATGCACCAGGCCGCGTTCAGGGCCGTATTGTTGGCCCGGAGCCGCGTGAGGATTTGGCCGGGCACGGTGCTCGTGATGGAGGCCGGCTGCACTATTTTGGCCACCGCCACGGGCTGGCTCAGGGCAGGCACTTTGGCCGCTACGGGCACCACCAATTCAAAGACAACTAATTGCTCGTTTTCTTCGCAATCAGCAAAGCAGCGCATTTTTACGCTGCCGGAGACGGAGGTTTTGTCGAGGTTTCGCATACAAAAAAGGGCGGATAGGGCGGTGTATTCTCGGCCAGAGGCTAGCCTTGTAAACATGATTTTCATTTATAAATTTACCTCTAATTATTTTAATAATACGACTAATACTTCGTCAATAGCTGTATTTCCTCTGTTTATGCACTTTCTGGCACGCTGAGCGGCCTAACTAACCGGACACCTGGATTTGGCATACCCGGTCCATTAGAGGGCTTTCCAAGTTACTGTAAATTTTTTAAGCAGGTTAAAAGTGAGGAGTTAAAATTCTTTCAGACTGTATTTTAACTCCTCACTTTTAACTCTTCACTAAGAGCCTATCCGAATAGGCGAGAAAAGAACGGTCATGCCGAGCGCAGCCGAGGCATCTCGCGTGCAACAGTAATCAGCCGTCACCTCAACAAAGCGGGCGAGATGCCTCGGCTGCGCTCGGCATGACGGCCTATTCGGATAGCCTCTAAGTACATCTGAGCGAAAACCGCTCTAGCTCACGATTGCCTATACCTTGAAAAGGCAATTTGCCCCGCCCCGAACCGGTCCGGCACATCCGGGGTTATCTTTGCAGGCCGCCACTTTCCGGCGCTTCGCAGCCCTATGACCATCACCAAAGAAGCCGTTCTCAAAGCCCTGAGCTACGTGGAAGAGCCCGACCTGGGTCAGGACCTCGTGACGCTCAACATGATTGAGAACATTGAGATTGACGGCCTTACCGTCGCGTTTACCGTGGTGCTCACCACGCCCGCCTGTCCCCTCAAGCAGCTCATTCATGATGCCTGCGAGCGAGCCATTCACACGATGGTTGATAAGGATGCCAACGTGGTGATTACCATGACTTCGCGGGTGACTACGCTGCGCAATAACCGCGGCGACCTGCTGCCCGGCGTGAAAAACATCATCGCCATTGCCTCGGGCAAGGGGGGCGTGGGCAAAAGCACGGTTACGGCCAATCTGGCGGTAGCGCTGGCCGCCACCGGAGCCAAGGTGGGCCTGGTCGATGCCGACATTTCCGGACCCAGCATGCCCGTCATGTTTGGCGTGGAGAACGAGGCTCCGCACGTCTTTCAGGGCCCGAATGGTAAGAATCTGATTCAGCCCATTGAGAAATACGGGGTGAAGCTGATGAGCATCGGCTTTCTGGCCCCGGCCGAAAGCGCCGTCGTGTGGCGGGGGCCGATGGCCTCGTCGGCCCTCAAGCAGTTTATCACCGAAGTAGACTGGGGCGAGCTCGACTACCTGCTGCTCGACCTGCCGCCCGGCACGTCCGACATTCACCTCACGCTGGTGCAAACCGTGCCCGTAACCGGGGCCGTTATCGTGACCACGCCGCAAAAAGTGGCCCTGGCCGATGCGCAGAAGGGCTTGCAGATGTTCCGCCAGCCCCAAATCAACGTGCCCATTCTGGGTGTAGTCGAGAATATGGCCTGGTTCACGCCGGCCGAGCTGCCCGACAATAAGTACTTTATTTTTGGCGAGAATGGCGGCGCGCGCCTGGCCAAGCAGCACGACGTGCCGCTGCTGGGCCAGCTGCCGCTGGTGCAAAGCATCCGGGAAAACGGCGACCAGGGCCAACCGGCCGTGCTCGACCCAACCTCGGTAGTGGGCCAGCTGTTTGCCAACCTGGCCGAAGCCGTGGCCCGGCAAGTAAGTATCCGTAACAACGTGGCCCCAAAAACGGCCATCGTGCAGATGAACTCCTAAATGCCTGTGGAACAGACCATCAACACCGCGCCCGCCTTCGAGCACCCGCTCATGCCCCGCATTGAGGCGGCACTGGATACCCTACGCCCCTACTTGGCCACCGACGGCGGCAACGTGCGCGTGGCCAACATCACCCCCGAGGGCGTGCTGCAGCTGGAATGGGAAGGGGCCTGCGGGGCCTGCCCCATGTCGCCGATGACCCGCGCCGGCATGGAGGACACGGTGAAGAAAGCCGTACCCGAAATCACGGCCGTCGAAGCGCGGTAAGCGCTTTTCGGCTATTCTGGTCGAAGAATAATTGGAACGTCATGCTGAGCTTGTTGAAGTATCTCTACCGCATAAGTAACTATTTACTTCTGCGGTAGAGATGCTTCGACAAGCTCAGCATGACGTTCTTTTTTATGGTTTCGCACTACTGCCTATTTTTGCCCCACACTCATCCGCATTTCATGCCCAACGCGCTCAACTCGCCCGCCCTCCGCTCCTGGATTGACATTCGCCCGGAAAGCGACTTTCCCATTCAAAACCTACCCTTTGGCGTGTTCGAAACCGATGAGCGCGGCCCACGCCTGGCAGTTGCTATTGGGGGCTATGTGCTCGACCTGTACGCGGCCAGTCAGCTAGGCTTTTTTGAAGACCTGACGGAATTGGGTGATGCGCAGCCCAAGGTGTTTCGCCGCCGCTCGCTTAATGCTTTTTTGCGCCTGGGCCGCCCGGCGTGGCGGGCCGTGCGCCAGCGCGTAAGTGAGCTGCTGCGCCACGACGAGCCCCGCCTGCGCGACCACGAAGAAGCCGTGCGCGACTGCCTGCTGCGCCAAACCGAAGTGCGCATGCTGCGCCCCGTGAAACCCGCCAACTACACCGACTTCTACAGCAGCATCGAGCACGCCACCAACGTGGGTACTATGTTCCGCGACCCGGCCAATGCCCTGCTGCCCAACTGGCGGCACCTGCCTATTGGCTACCACGGCCGCAGCAGCAGCATCGTGGTATCGGGCACGCCCATCAAGCGTCCCAATGGCCAACGCAAGGCCCCGGATGAGGCCACGCCCACCTTCGGCCCCAGCCGGCAGCTCGATTTTGAGCTGGAAATGGCCTTCGTGGTAGGCACCGGCACCGCCCTGGGCGAAACCGTGCCGCTGGCCGATGCCGAAGACCATATTTTCGGCCTGTGCCTGTTCAACGACTGGAGCGCCCGCGACCTGCAAAGCTGGGAATACGTGCCACTGGGTCCCTTTCTAGGCAAGAATTTCGGCAGCAGCCTCGCGCCCTGGGTAGTCACGCTCGATGCGCTGGAGCCCTTCCGGATAGCCGGCCCGGTGCAGGAACCCACGCCCCTGCCCTACCTGGCCCAGTCGGGAGAGCACAACTTCAGCGTGAACCTCGAAGTAGCCCTCACGCCCGCTCACGGAACCGAAACGGTTATCAGCCGTGCCAATTTCGGCCTGATGTACTGGAGCATGGCGCAGCAGCTCACCCATCACGCCTCCAATGGCTGCAATCTGGAAGTGGGTGACCTGTACGCCTCCGGCACCATCAGCGGCCCCACGCCCGACTCGCTGGGCTCGATGCTGGAGCTGGCCTGGCGCGGCACCCGCCCCCTGCCGCTACCCGATGGCTCCGAGCGAAAGTTTCTGCTCGACGGCGACACGGTGACCATGCGCGGCTACGCCGAAAAGGATGGCGTGCGCATCGGTTTTGGGGAGGTAAGCGGAATGGTGCTGCCAGCCGAATAAGCATAGCGCAAAGTTTCGCGAAGGTTAAAAATTAAGTCTCGCTAAGTAAGGAAAACACCTTTGCACTTAGCGAGACTTAATTTTTAACCTTCGCGAAACTTTGCGCTCAGTGCATTCTGTCATCACGCACGGGCAAATTAGTCACGATTTCGCCCTCTATTTTCAGCAATTCCTGCAGGCGCTCATCTACTACTTGCGGGTCGGCGTATTCTTTGGCTAAATCAACGTAGCTGACGAAATGCGCGGCTTCCGAAACCATTAATTCGTAGTAGAATTTACTCAGTTCTTTATCGGCGATATTCTGCCATAATAATTTGAACCGCTCGCAGCTGCGGGCTTCAATCAGGGCCGAAACCAGGAGCTGGTCCATGAGCTGGCGGTCGCGGGCCCCGCCCTTCCGTACGTGCGCTAATAGCTGCACCACGTACTCATCCTTGCGCGGGCGGCCCAGCGCAAAACCGCGTTTTCGCAGTTCCAGCAGCACGCGCTCGAAGTGGCTCCACTCCTCGGCCACCAGGTCGGTGAGCTCATCCACGAGGCGGGTTTTCTCGGGATAATGGATAATCATGCTGATGCCCGTGCTGGCAGCTTTCTGCTCGCACCAGGCGTGGTCGACCAAAATATCTTCGATATTTTTCTCAGCGATATCTACCCAGCGCGGGTCGGTATTCAGCTTTAATTTAAGGATTGTTTTTTCTTTCATGTGCTGATTTCTAATTAAAGAAGTTCCATTTTAAACCCAGGGTAAAACGCCGCGGATAACCGCTGTAATAAGGCGTCGTGAAATAGCCGTCGCGGTATATCCCTTGGTTGACGTAGGATGCTTTGAGGAAAATGGAAACGGCTTTAATGTCAGCTACAAAAAACACGTTGACCACCGGATAATTACGAATAGTGAAATGGTCCTGCTGATAAAACTGCTGCGTGCTGGGGCTGTAATCGAATGCGCGTAGGCGCGACTGGTAATACAGCTCGGCACCTACCTGACTGAACATGGCTTTGCGGAAAATATAGCTCTCGTAATAAATTCGCGAATTGGTAACCAGGCTGGGAATACGCACCCCGTCCACATCGCCACCCCGGGTGTACGTGGCCTCGTTATCAATCCCAACCCGGCCCAGCCGCACCTGATGCCGGGCGTGGGCCACCTGCAAATTGCGGGCAACGCTGGCCTGCTCCGGCACGCCCCGCGTGTTGTAGAACACGAGGTCGGTGATATTGATGAGGCTGGCGCTGGCTTCGAAGCGCTGCTGGGTGAAACTGCCGAAATTGGGCAGCTTGAGGCGCAGACGGCCCGTGAGTTGAGTAGTAGATGTATTTGCAAAACCGCTACTACTGTCGGGCAAGTGGTGCCATTCGTAATTATTACCCACAAACTCCTGCTGTGTGAGCGTGGGGGAATAGGATGAGCGCAGTATTTCAGCCGAAAGCGGACCGGTGCGCACGGATGCCCGCAGCCAGTATTCATCAAGGAATTTGTATTCGCCCGCCGCTTCAATAGCGTAGACTTTCCGGTAATTAAAAGCCGCCGTGCCACCTACAAATCCCTGCAAAAAATTGCGCGTGGGAGCTGCCTCCACCAGGGCCAGACCGGTGGTAGCCGGCGTGGCCGAAAACTGATTGATGGCTAGCGCCTGGGTAGTTAAATTGGCATTGCGCAGACGGCCGTAGAGGCGGTATTCCACGGCTTCGGTACGACCAAGCACGCCTACGGTATTCTCTACTTGCCGGTATTCGGCGCGGTCCAGGATGGCATTCGTGTTGCGCAATACGTTAGGATAAAATAGTACGCGCGGGTAATAAATCTCGCGTGTATTTAATCGAACCAAGGCCTGGTCTAAATAACTGTTGTATTGCCGTTTGGCATCGAAGGTATGATACACCGTGAGGCCCCGGCCGAGCAGGCGGTAGGTTTGGGTGAAGTACAGCTCGTCGCGGGCTTCGGTGTTGGAGGCCTGAGCAAGGTATACCCGCTGCTGGCCGTAGTTGAACAGGTCGCGGGGAAAGGTTTCGCCCGTCGTGATGCTGTCGCGTTTAGTAGGGTCAGGGTTTTTCTCGCGCCGGGTAATGGGGCGAATGCCGCCCTGCTCGATGGCCCGGTGCCGCACGTTGCTAAAGTTAAAGAGCAGGTGATACCGCTCATTATCCGATTGCAGCCGCCCGAAAAGCAGCAGGTTGGAGTGCTCCACCAGGGCATCCCGCGAGGAGCGGGCCGCCAGAATTTTGTTGGAGGCAATCCGCTCGTAGACAAAGCCAATGCTGAAATTCTTTCGCAGGCTGCGGCTGTAGCTGAGCTCAAACACCTGCTCGCCCGAGCCCGACTGGATGACCCGAAAAAACGAGTAGGGCGAGCGGGAATCGTAGTACGGCACGGTGGTCGCGTTGCGGGCGTACCGGTCAAATACATTGCGCCCGAAGCGGGCTCCCAATTGCAGATTGGGCTGGTAGAGCAGCGGCCGCGAAGCGGTGCCCAAAGCCCCCAAATCCTGCTGAAAGGTGGTATCATGCAGCCAGAACCGCGACTGCGGAAACCGGGTGAGCGTGGTATCGAGCAGGGTGCCGCCGGTGGAGTCGCGCAGCACCTCGGCCTCGTAGATGACGCGCGTGGTTTTGGGGCCGTAGAGGACTTTGGTGGAGTCGTCGAGCACCTGGGCCCGGGCGGCGGGGGTGGCCAGCAGCGCCAGCAGCAGCAGGGGCCAGGCGGCTACGAGGCGCCGGAGCGGCCACAGCAGTGGATAGTTTCGTTGCGGTGCCTTCAAGCAGGTAACAAATACGCCGGGCTTTATAGAAGCAGCCGGCTGCGTAAGGGAAATCAGATTTTCGAAGCCAGGACACCGGGCAGCAGCTGGCGCACTACTGCGGCCCCGTCACCCAAAAACGCCACCCGCACCGGAATGGTATAGAAGGGTAGCCCGGTCAGGGCGGCCCGCAGTTCGGGGGCGAGCAGGCGCGTGGCGTCCTTTTCGGTCGTAAAAATAGGCCAACCCGCCTGCCAATGCGCCCGCACCGCCACCAGGTCGGCGGGCTGGAAGGCGTGGTGGTCGGGAAAAGCAGCCTGGTGTTGGATGGAATAGCCCCGATGTTCGAGGTGTTCGCGCAGTGGGCCAGGCTGCGCGATGCCCGTGAGCAGCAGCGCCGGGACCGGCCCGGAACCTGCGGCTGATGGCGCTAACGGCAGCGCTCCGGGCAGTACAGCGACCGGCTGGCCATAGTCATACGCTGAAAAAATAACCGGAGCCGCCGGCTGGCTATACCGCCGAACGCGTTGAACCACCGCTTGCTGTTCGGCCATCGGCAGGGCGGGCGGGCACTTGGTTACGATGATAATATCGGCCCGAATCGCGCCACTTCGGCTTTCGCGCAGGCGGCCGGCCGGCAGCACCTCATCGTCGTAAAACGGCCGGGCCAGCTCGGTCAGCAGCACATTCAGGGTGGGGCGCACGGCGCGGTGCTGGTAGGCGTCGTCGAGAACGATGACCGTGGTTTCGGGATGTTGCAGCAATAGCAGCTGGGCTCCCAAGCGGCGCTCCTCGGCCACTGCCACGGGCACGCCCTGCGCCGCGAAAGCCTCCACGTACTGCCAGGGCTCGTCGCCGACGGTGGCGGCCGAATCGGTGGGGCCAGCCAAGCGAGGGCCACTAGTGCGGCGGCCGTAGCCCCGGCTCAGTATGGCCGGGCGGTGGCCCTGGCGAAGCAATTCCTCCACGAGCCACATTACGTGGGGAGTTTTGCCGGTGCCGCCCACCCGCAGGTTGCCCACGTTGAGCAGCGGTACGGCAAAGGTTTCGGACTGTTTCCAGCCCGCGTCGTACAGCCAGTTGCGCCCCGCCATTACCGCGGCGTAGAGCCAGGAAAAAGGCAGCAACAAAAAAGCTAATACGGACGACATGGGTAGGCAGTAAGCCAAAGCAACGGTTTGCAAAAGTACGGAGGCCGGTTCCCGGCGGCACAAAACTGCCCCGAAGTGGTTGCTTATTGTCGCCGCTCGTTTTTCACTTTCCTCAACCTATGCGCCCCGCTTTCTTCCTCTTTTCCCTGCTAAGCCTGTGGGCCGGGCAGTCCGTCCGGGCCCAATCCGCCCTCGATACGGTGCGTAGAGCGGGCCCGGCATTGCCCCCAGCCCTGGCCAATTTCGCCACTGAGCGCACCCGCCTCGACCAGCGCGGCCTGGCCGTACTGGGCGGATGGGCCGTGGGCAACCTGCTCGTGAGCGGCATTGCCATGGGGCAGACCGACGGTTCGGCCCACTATTTCCACCAGATGAACATCGGCTGGGGCGCGGTGAACCTCGTGCTAGCCGGAGCCGGCTACCGGGCAGCACGGCGGGCCGCTAATCAGCCACCCACCGACCGCGCCGGCAATGTACGGGCCCAGTTCCGCACCGAAAAGCTGTACCTCTTCAATGCCGGCCTCGACGTGGCTTACCTGGCCACGGGGGCGTATTTTCTGGAAAAAGGCCGCAACCCCACCGCTTCCGGCTCCTCCGACCACTGGCGGGGCTACGGCCAGTCGCTGCTGCTGCAAGGCGGCTTTCTGCTGCTTTTTGACGGGTTTCAGTACGCCACGCACCACCGGCACGGCCAAAAACTATATCCGCTGCTCAGCCGCGTGAGCTTCGGCCCCGGCGCGGTGGCTATAACCTGGCCGCTGGGACCGGTTGGGAGATAAAACTCCGGTAATTTGCATCCGCTGGATAAAAATCAAAACAGAAAAAAATGCCCGCCGTTCAAGACCTGGCCCGCCTGCTGGAAGCCGCCGCCCCCCTCGCCTATCAGGAAAGCTACGACAATGCCGGCCTGCAATGCGGTGACCCTCAAGCTGAAATTACGGGCGTGCTGATAACGCTGGACTGTACGCCCGCCGTGGTGGCCGAGGCCCTGCGGCGCGGCTGCAACGTGGTAGTGGCGCATCATCCGGTTATTTTTCGGCCCCTGAAGCGGCTCACCGGGGCCAATGAAGTGGAGCAAACCATCATCGCCGCCCTCAAAAACGACGTGGCCATCTACGCGGCTCACACCAACCTCGACAACGTGCGCGGCGGCGTGAACGACAAGCTGGCCGAGAAGCTGGGCCTGCTAAAAACCCGCGTGCTGGCCCCGCAGAGCGGCACCCTGGCCCGCCTCATTACCTACGTCCCCAATCGGCCCGAGGACCAGCAAGCCGACCTGGCCAGCCGCGTGTTGGCCGCGCTCTACGCTGCCGGAGCCGGCCAGGTGGGCCAGTATGCCGACTGTAGTTTTCGCACCGAAGGCACCGGCACGTTCACGCCCGGCGCGGGTACCCAACCAGCCATTGGCGCGGTAAATCAGCCCGAAACCGTGCCCGAAATGCGCCTCGAAGTGCTGCTGCCGCTGCACCGTCAGGCGGCCGTGCTGCGGGCCCTGCGCGCCGCGCATCCCTACGAAGAAGTGGCCTACGAGCTGATTAAGCTGGAAAACGGGCATCCCGAAGTGGGAGCCGGGCTGGTAGGCGAGCTGCCCGCCGCACTGGCACCGGCCGCGTTTCGGCAGCTGCTGAAGCAGCAACTCCTGGTGCCAATGGTACGGCACACAGCTTTCGAAAAAGACATCAGGACCGTGGCCATCTGCGGCGGCGCGGGGGCCTTCCTGATTGGGGCTGCGCGGGCCGCCGGAGCCGATGCTTACGTGACCGGCGATGTGAAATACCACGAGTTTTTTGGAGCCGAGGGGCAGCTTATGCTCTGCGATGTGGGCCATTTCGAGAGCGAACAGTTCACGAGCGAGGTGTTCCGAGATTTGCTAACGGCCGGATTTGGGCGTACTTTTGCGGTCTTAATCTCCGAAACCCCTACGAACCCCGTTCAGTATGACTGCTAAAAGTGCCGCCGTGGCCCCCGCCGACGTTCCCGTAGCCGCCAAGCTCGAAGCCCTGCTCACCTTGCAGCACCTCGACTCGCAGCTCGATGAAATCCGGCGCGTGCGCGGTGATTTGCCCGAGGAAGTCCGGGATTTGGAAGACGAAATTGCTGGTTATGAGGTGCGTGTGAAGAAATTTGATGAAGAAATTCAGGGTCTGAACGACTTCATCAAGAGCCGCAAGCAGGCCAGCAAAGACGCCGAAACGCTCATTAAAAAGTACGACGAGCAGCAGCAGAACGTCCGCAACAACCGCGAATTCGAAGCTATTGCCAAGGAAATTGAGCTTCAGCGCCTGGAAATCCAGATTGCCGACAAGAAAATCAAGGAGTCGCAGTACCAGATTGACGTGAAAAACGCCGAAATCAGCGGTACGAAGTCGAAGCTGGACGAGCGCCGCAAGGACTTGGACAACAAGAAAGGCGAGCTCGACACCATCGTGGGCGAGAACGAGGAAGAAGAGCGCGGCATCATGGTGCAGCGCGAGGAGGCTACCCAAGTGGTGGAAGACCGCCTGCTGACGGCCTACACCCGCATCCGCGGCAACGTGCGCAACGGCCTGGCCGTGGTGCTGGTGCGGCGCGATGCCTGCGGCGGCTGCTTCAACACGGTGCCGCCCCAGCGCCAGGCCGACATCATTTCGCACAAGAAAATCATCGTGTGTGAGCACTGCGGCCGCATTCTGGCCGACGTGGAAGCCCGCGCGGTTTAAGTGCAGGCTTGGGCAAATTCAACTGCTGATTTGCTGATTGAAGTTGTGAAAAGGAACGGCCCGGTGCCGTTCCTTTTTTATTGTAAGCAAGTAGCTGATGGCAATGCTGGCCGAATTATTACGAAATCTGCGGGGGCTTAGCCAAATACCGGTGCGGCGGGTGCAAGCGGCGCTGGGCGTAGTGGGCTGGGCGCTGGTTTCGGGCTTTATTGCCCCGCCGCAGGCTACTACGCCAGCCACTGCTTCCACAAGCTTGCCGGCCCCGGCAGCGGTTCAACTCTCCCCGAATAGCCGCCGCGCCTACGCGGAAGTGCTGAAACTGCGCCTAAGTCCAGCCCGGGAGCTGCTGCGCCTGGAGCTGGCCAGTACCCCAACGGCCCCCGCTCCCCTGTTAGTAGCCAACTGCGCCGACTTTGTCGAACTCGTGGTTTCGCAGGATGCCGGCCGTTACGAGGCGTTGGAACAAGCGCAGGAGGCCCGTCTGGCGGCGCTCGATAAAGCGCCTGCCAGCGCGATGCGCGACTATGCCCGCGCCGAAATAACCCTGCACCTGGGCCTGAGCCAGCTGCTGTTCCGGCATCTGGTGATGGGCGGGTTCCATTTGCGGAGCGGCTACCACCAGATGCAGGATGTGGTGCGGCACTACCCAGCCTTTGCGCCGGCCCGCAAGACGCTGGGCGTATGCGAGTTTGCGGTGGGCTCCTTACCCGAAGGCTACCATTGGCTGCTGCGCCTGCTGGGCCTGACCGCCAACGTAGATACCGGCCTGAAAAACCTGGCCCTGGCCGCTGCCCAGCCCAGCGACTTCCAAACCGAAAGCCAAATTTACCAGTCCCTTATTCGGGAGAGCTACTATAAAAAGCCGGAAGAATGTCTGCGCCTCACGGAGCGCCTAAGAACCCAACAACCCGATAATCTGCTGTTTGCCTACCTGGCAATGAGCGTGAATAAACGCCAGCACGATGGCGAAGCAGCCCTGGCCGCCTACCGTGCCCGGCCCACTGCCCCCGGCTACCTGCCCGTGCCTTACCTGCACCACATGGCCGCCGATTTGCTGCTCTACAAGGGCGAATATGCGGCCTCGGAGCGCGAAAACCTGGCGTTTCTGCGTGACCACAAAGGCCGGCATTACCGCAAGGATGCGGCGTTCAAGCTCTATCTGGCGGCGTGGCTGGACGGGCAGCCGGCTGCCGCGGTTGCCCGCTACCGCGAACAAATCAACCGTCCCGGCCCCACCGATGTGGAGGAGGACAACTACGCCCAGCACTATTACCACGAGGCCCAGGCGCTAAACCCCGTTCTCACCCGCGCCCGCCTGCAATCCGATGGCGGCTACAACCAGCAGGCCCTGGGTACGCTGCGCAGCTTCCACGTCACGCCCACCACGCTGTGGCGCGACCGAATTGAGGAGCCCTATCGCCGCGCCCGCGCCTTTCAGGGCCTGGGTCGGCTCGATTCGGCCTGGTTTTATTTTGAGCGCACCCAAACCGTGGCCGGCCACAGGGCTCCCTATTATTTCGCCCCTCAGGCGGCGCTGCAGCAGGGCTACATGGCTAAGAATGCGGGAAAAAACGTTCAGGCCCGCTTCTATTTCGAGAAAGCGCTGCACTACCCCTGGCACGAATACAAAAACAGCACCGACGCCAAGGCCAACCTGGCCCTGCGCGAGCTCAAGTAGGGCCGAACCGAACACTTATTTGTTGATTGAAAGCGCAGCCCCCGAGGGGTATTCTTTGATTGATTTTCTGTGACTATCACCTCATCCATTGCTCCTTCCCTAAGCATCGCGCTGGCTGACCTGCCCGCCGATTTCCGGGGGCGGGCCTTGCAGTGGGCAGCCGGATTTGCCCACTGCGCGTATTTCGAGCCCAATGGGTTGGAATATCCGCACAATCCCTTTAGCCGACTGCTGGCGGTGGCTCCCGCCGGAGCCGCCGGCGTAGACTCGCTGGCCGGATTAGCCGAGTCGTCGCCGGAGCAAGGACCTCGCTGCGGCTTTCTTACTTACGACGTTAAAAACGATATTGAGGCACTGACCAGCCACAATTTCGATGGGCTGAGCTGGCCGTCGCTGCACTTTTTCACGCCCCAAACCTGGCTGTATTGGCGAGCTGAGCAGGTGGAAATCCATGGGCAGACAGCTGGAGTTATGGACCAGATTCTGGCGCAATCGGTACCGGACTTGCCGGCCCCGCAGGTGCCCACCATGCGCCCCCGCTTACCCAAAGCAGATTATTTGAGCGCCGTTGCGGCCATTCGCGAAGACATTCTCAATGGCGAAGTGTACGAGTTGAACCTCTGCCAGGAATTCTACGCCGAGAACGTGACGCTGGCCCCCGTGGACGTGTTCTTGCGCTTGATGGAGGCTTCGCCCGCGCCTTTTGCCGGTTTTGTGCGCTGGCACGACCATTTCCTGCTCTGCGCCTCGCCCGAGCGGTTTTTGGCGCGTCAGGGGCCCCAAATTATTTCCCAACCCATCAAAGGCACCATCCGGCGCGGGGCCACCCCCAGCGAAGACGAGCAGCAGCGCCAAGCCCTGCTCAATGACGAAAAAGAGCGCGCCGAAAACCTGATGATTGTGGACCTGGTGCGCAACGACCTCGCCCGTGTGGCCCAAACCGGCACCGTGCGCGTGCCGGAGCTTTTCGGCCTTTACCCCTTCCGCCACCTCTGGCAAATGATTTCGACCGTCACCGCTGACCTCCGGCCCGACGCGGACCTCGCAGCCGTGCTGCGCGCCACCTTCCCGATGGGTTCGATGACTGGGGCCCCGAAAATTCGGGCCATGCAGCTCATCGAGCACTACGAAAACAGCCGACGGGGCCTCTACAGCGGCAGTATTGGCTACGTGTGGCCCAACGGAGATTTCGATTTCAACGTGGTTATCCGCTCCCTGCAATACCGCCAGGACACCGGTTACCTCAGCTTCCAGGTCGGCTCGGCCATCACCTACGACTCGGACCCCGAGCGCGAATACGAAGAGTGCTTACTGAAAGCCAAGGCGTTGCTGGAAGTATTGGGGACAATTATTGATGAGTAATGAGCAAAAAGCCCGTCATGCTGAGCGCAGTCGAAGCATCTCTACCGGGCAGCTAATCATTGCAATTAGATTACAACTGCTACAGAGATGCTTCGACTGCGCCCAGCATGACGGGCTTCTTGGTTGTGATTACATCTGCCATTCTGTCATTTCTGCCCTTACCGACGTATCTTTGTGCCCCGCCGAAACGCGACTTTATTATGTCCCAAGCCCTGCTAACCCTTGATTTTCTAGACAAAGAAGCGCCCGCTGCGGAGGCTACGCCGAGTGGCGAAGTCCGCGTGAGCGCCGCTACCCGCACGGGCCGGCAACGCAAGCTCTACATCGAGAGCTATGGCTGCCAGATGAATTTCTCGGATTCCGAAATCGTGTCGAGCATTCTCTTTGACGAGGGTTTCGATACCACCGAGGACCTGGCCAGTGCCGATTTGGTGCTGCTCAACACCTGCTCCATCCGCGAAAAGGCCGAGCAGACGGTGCGCATGCGGCTGTCGCAAATCAACTCCCACAAGAAGCGCAACCCTGGCATGCTGGTAGGCGTGCTCGGCTGCATGGCCGAGCGCCTGAAAAGCAAGTTTCTGGAAGAAGAAAAGATTGTCGACCTCGTAGTGGGCCCCGATGCCTACCGGGATTTACCCCAGCTCATCAGCCAGGTTGATGGCGGCCAGAAGGGCGTGAACGTGCTGCTGAGCCGCGAAGAAACCTACGCCGACATCACGCCGGTGCGCCTGAATTCCAATGGCGTGTCGGCCTTCATCAGCATCATGCGGGGCTGCGACAACATGTGCTCGTTCTGCGTGGTGCCCTTCACCCGTGGCCGCGAGCGCAGCCGCGATACCCACAGCATCCTGCGCGAGGCCGCCGACCTAGTGGCCGCCGGCTACAAGGAAGTGACCCTGCTAGGCCAGAACGTGGACTCCTACAAGTGGGCCAGCGCCGACGGCACCGAACATGTCAACTTCGCCCAGCTGCTGGAGCGCGTGGCCCTCATCAGCCCCGAGCTGCGCGTGCGCTTCTCCACCTCGCATCCTAAGGACATCACCGACGAGGTGCTCCACACGATGGCGCGCCACGAAAACATCTGCAAGTTTATTCACCTGCCCGCCCAGAGCGGCAACTCGCGCGTGCTGGCCCTCATGAACCGCACCTACGACCGCGCCTGGTACGAGGAGCGGGTGCAGGCCATCCGCCGCATTCTGGGCGACGACTGCGCCATCAGCTCCGATATGATTTCGGGCTTCTGCTCTGAAACCCAGGAGGAGCACCAGGACACGATGAGCCTGATGAACTACGTGCGCTACGACATGGCCTACATGTTCTTCTACTCGGAGCGCCCCGGCACGCTGGCCGCCCGCAAGCTGGCCGATGATATTCCGCTGGAAACCAAGAAGCGCCGCCTCCAGGAAATCATCGACCTGCAGCAGATTCACAGCGCCGAGCGCAATAAGCGCGGCATCGGCCGGGTGCACCGGGTGCTGGTTGAGAATTTCTCTAAACGCTCGAAGGACGACCTCAGCGGCCGCAACAGTCAGAACCAAGTGGTTATTTTTCCCAAGCAAAACTTTAAGAAAGGTGATTACGTGGATGTGATGGTTCATTCCGCATCGGCCAGCACGCTCCTGGGGACGGTGATATGAGCCAGCGGCAGAAGTTTTTGGCGCAGCTGTTGAGTGCGCAAAACTCTTCAAACCTGGATTTTGCTGCGCTGGTTAACCTATTGCTGTTTCTCGGTTTCGAGCAACGAATTCGTGGTAGCCATCACCTTTTCACTAAAACTGTAATCGAAGAAATAATCAACCTCCAGCCTGCAAATGGCAGCTCTGTCAAGCCGTATCAAGCCAAACAAGTCCGAGCTGTATTGTTGAAATACCACTCGACACTTGGCTTAGAAACTATCTAATTTCAGCTTTTTCGCAAGCCATGTTTGACCCCCACCATTATCCGGTAATCATATCCTGGAGTGCCGAGGACACGGCCTTTATCGTGGAAGTGCCCGACCTACCGGGCTGCATGGCCGACGGCCCAACGCAAGAAGCCGCGCTGGCCAACGCAATAGTTGTGATTCAGGAATGGATGGATTTTGCCCAGGAACTAGGCCGTGAGATTCCGGCTCCGCGCGAACGTCTGCAAATCGCTGCTTAACGGCACTTTAACCTACTAGAAATTGACCACCCAGGAAATCCAATCCATCAAGCTCCGGTTCGGCATTATCGGCAATGCGCCGGCGCTCAACTACGCCATTCAGGTAGCCGCGCAGGTCGCGCCGACTGATATGACGGTGCTCATTACCGGCGAAAGCGGGTCGGGTAAGGAGTCGTTTTCCAAGATTATTCACGCTCTCTCGCCGCGCAAGCATGGGCAGTTTATCGCCATCAACTGCGGCGCAATTCCGGAAGGCACCATTGACTCTGAGCTCTTTGGCCACGAGAAAGGCTCCTTCACCGGGGCCAATGAAGCCCGCAAGGGCTACTTCGAAGTAACCAACGGTGGCACCATTTTCCTGGACGAAATCGGCGAGATGCCGCTCGGCACGCAGGCACGTCTGTTGCGCGTGCTCGAAAACGGCGAGTTCATTCGCGTGGGCTCGTCCAAGGTGCAGAAAACGGACGTGCGCGTGGTGGCCGCCACCAACGTGAACCTGCTTGACCGCGTGCAGTCCGGCACCTTCCGCGAGGACCTGTACTACCGCCTCAATACGGTGCCCATCACGGTGCCGCCGCTGCGCGAGCGGGGCGAGGATATCTACCTACTGTTCCGCAAGTTTGCTTCGGATGCGGCCGAGCGGTACCGCTCCCGGCCCATCACGCTGCTGCCCGATGCGGTGCCGGTACTTACCCGCTTCCGGTTCCCCGGCAACATTCGCCAGCTCAAGAATATCGCCGAGCAGATGTCGGTGCTCGAAACCGAGCGCGACGTAAACGCCCGCCGCCTCACGCCCTACCTGCCGCAGGACCAGGCCAGCCGCCTGCCAATGCTCCTGGGCCCCGGCGCGGCCGACGGTGCCACGGCCGGCTACTCCGAGCGGGATTTGCTCTACAAAATCCTGTTCGACATGCGCCGCGACATGACGGACCTAAAGAAAATGGTGCTGGAGCTGGCCACCGGCCAGCGCCCGCACGAAGCTCAGGAGCTGCTGCGCCAGAACAGCCACCTGTTCAGCAATACTGCCCCGACTGCTGCGTTTGAGGGCAATCAGACGGCCGAATACTTCCTGCCCGCTCCCGCCAGCACCTACAAAAACGAGCCGGCGACGGGCTACGACGACGAAACCCCGGTGGAGGACATTTCGCACGAAACCGAAGAGGAAACCCTGTCCCTCGACGTGAAGGAGCGGGAAATGATACTCAAAGCGCTGAAAAAACACAACAACAAGCGTAAATACGCCGCCCATGACCTCGGCATTTCGGAACGTACGCTGTATCGTAAACTCAAGCAATATGACCTGGAGCAAGTGTAAAATTGCTGTCAGCTTTCAGCTACTGGCTATTAGCTTTTTGCTCAGCGGCTGCGGTGTATATTCCTTCAGCGGGACCAACATCGACCCTGCGGTGCGAACTATTTCGATTGGCACCATTCAGAATAATTCGCCCACCGGGCCTTCCTTCCTCACCCAGCGTTTCACCGAGGACCTGAAGGACTACTTTCAGCGCAACACCAACCTCAAGCAGGTACCGCGCGATGGCGACCTGCAGTTCGAAGGCAATATTGTGGCCTATGACTTCGCGCCAGCCACGGTGCAGCAGGTCAATGGCGTGGAGCAGGCGGGCACCAACCGGCTGACAATTCAGGTTAAAATCCGGTTTACCAATACCAAGGACGACAAGCAGAGCTTCGAGCAGGTATTCCAGAACTTCGATGACTACCAGGCCAACCGCAACATTGCCACCATCAACAGCGACCCAACGGCCGTGCGCTCGACCACTGATAAAATCATTACCGACATCTTTAATAAGTCGGTGGCCAACTGGTAAGTTGACCTATTGACTGCGGAACGTAGTCTGAGTAATTTCCGGGTTTCTGATGCTTGGGTGCGGGTTTATCGCGTCGTTGCTTGTTATTTTACAGACTCAACGCTCCACATTTTAATCTCAACAGTACTACTGTGACCCGCGCCACGCTTTTGCACGTTCTGGACCGCCCTACTGCTCTTGGCCCGGCAGAAGTGCGCGAGCTGGAACAGCTGGTCCAGGCCTTTCCCTACTGCCAAACCGCCCACCTGCTACTAGCCAAAGCGGCTCACGACCAGGGCACCATGCTGGCTGGCCAGCGCCTGCGCCGCGCCGCCACCTACGCCGCCGACCGCACCCTGCTCCGCCGCCTCATCGAGCAGGTGGAGCCCGCCCCGGCCGCTGCCTACCCTGAACCTGCCGCTTTGGCGGCGGGAGAGCCAATAGATGAGCCAGCAGTGGCTTACTACGACACCGAAACACCGGTTTCCCCAGCCGCTGCAGCACCTGATGCCTTGTCGCTTCCTGCTCCGGATGCTCCGGCGTTCCTGGCGCCTACTCCCGAGTTCGAAGCTCTGCCAATCGCCACGCCTGTTGTACCAGCAGCCGTGCAAGCCCGGGTAGTTGCGGTGGAGCCTGTATCAGAAGTAGAGGTGCCAGCAGCGCCGCACGCAGCCTTACCAGAGCCAGAACCGGAGGCTACGCCCGTGGTGATGGAAGGGGAAGCTGCATCAGAGCCCCAAATAGCGACCATCCCTGCTGCAGAAATCGCAGCATCTGATGCCACTCCGGCTGAACTGGCCACCCCGACTCCAATAGCTGACCTGGTGCCGGTGGAACCTGAAGCAGCGCCGCTACTCATTGACCGGGAAGATGTAGTTATTGAATCGGTGACCTCCAGCGAGGAGGTGGTGTCAGCAAGTATTCCCGAACTAATTGCCTCCGAAACCGAGAAGATTTTACCGGCCCAGGCCCCGGCTATTCGCCCGCCGGTGGAAGTTGGCGACGCCCGCTTCGAGTTCGGACTAGCCGAGCCGATTCCCCCGGCGCTGCCCTCGTATGAGTTGCCGGGCCTTATTGATGAGTGGGCCGCCTCGGCCGTTACGCGCAGCATGGGCACCCCCGAGGCGCTGACGCTGGCCATTCAGGCCACAACTGCGGCCGTGGCCGTGTTCACGCCCAACGCTTTCACCGGCGACGAGGAATTGGGGTACGGCTTTGGCGAAAGCAGCCGCCTGGGCTTCTCCCTGCAATGGCTTAACCTGCTCACCGACAAGGCCGAAAACGCTGATAACGCGGCCCGACAGGCCGCCGCCGCGCAGCCATCCGCATCCCCGCTGCCCCCGGCCGGCACCTTCTTCGAGCCCGACCCGCTGCTGTGCGAGCACTGGGCTGCGCACTGCCCGCCGGTGGTGGCCCTGCCTTCGACGGTCGACCTCATCAACAACTTCCTGCGCCGCCAGCCGCGCCTTACCCGGCCGGCCATGCTGCCCCCGGCCGCCAGCCATCAGGCCGATTTGAGCGTGCGCAGCACCCGGGCCGAGCCTGATTTGGTATCTGAAAACCTGGCCCGAATCTTCGTGCGGCAGGGCAAAACTGCCCGCGCTATTGAGATTTATGAAAAGCTCATAGTGAAACAGCCGGAAAAAATGGCGTACTTTACGGCCCAAATCCAACAATTGCAACCTTCTGCGTAATTCGCTTTTTCAGCTTTTTTGCCCCTCATGTACACTGCTATCATAATCCTCATTCTCGTTGTGTGTTTCCTGCTGGCCCTCGTGGTGTTGGCGCAAAACCCCAAAGGCGGCGGAATCTCCAGCCAGTTTAGCGCTGGCGGTGCCGCCAGCATGATGGGCGTGAAACGCACTGGCGACCTGCTCGAAAAACTCACCTGGGGTTTCGCCATCGGCCTGGTAGTCTTGTCGCTGAGCACCCACATGCTCACCGGCACTACCACTGGCCCCGTGCGTAGCGTGAACCAGGAGCGCGCCCTGGAAACCAGGCTGCCCGCTCCGGCCCCCGCTCCTGGCGCCCCGGCCCCGGGCGCTACTGCTCCGGCTCCCGCCAATACGGCTCCGGCTCAGCCCGCTGCTCCCGCGCCAGCCCCGGCTTCGACGCCCGCTCAGTAATTGCGGATAATCATTCGAATTTGAAAGCCGGTGCTTCCTTCGGGAGGCACCGGCTTTTTCGTTGTTCGCTGGGCTACGCTGGCAGTTGCGGGCACGGTGAACTCCGACTGATTTAATAGAACCTCGATTGGCGATTGCGCCACTTCTGCCACCACTTGCACCCCGGAACTGCCCATTTTGTCAGGTTTGCGGGGCTGGCACGGGAAATGAGACAGGGCTGCACACTGAGATTTTCCACCTAATTCAAACCAAACACACACAGAATGGCACTTAGCATGAAACCGCTGGCCGACCGCGTCATTGTCCGCGCTGCCGCCGCCGAGGAGAAAACCAAATCCGGCATCATCATCCCCGACACGGCTAAGGAAAAACCCCAGCGCGGTGAAGTAGTAGCAGTTGGCGATGGCAAATTTGCCGACAGCGGCTCGCTCATCCAGCCCCAGGTGCACGTAGGCGACCAGGTTCTGTACGGCAAGTACGCCGGCACCGAAATCACCGTTGACGGCGAAGACCTGCTCATCATGCGCGAGTCGGACATTTTCGCCGTGCTCTAAGCCGGTTGAGAATTCTCAATTCCTAATTCTTAATTTTTAATTCCCCCAGAAGTGGCTAAGAACATCCAATTCGACACCGAAGGCCGTGCCCGCTTGCAGGCCGGTGTGAACAAACTGGCGAACGCCGTGAAGGTGACCCTCGGCCCGAAAGGCCGCAACGTCATCATCGACAAGAAATTCGGTGCCCCCACGATTACCAAGGACGGCGTGACCGTAGCCAAGGAAATTGAGCTGCGCGACCCCATCGAGAACATGGGCGCTCAGCTCGTGAAAGAAGTGGCGTCGAAAACGGCCGACCAGGCTGGCGACGGCACCACCACGGCTACCGTACTGGCCCAGGCCATCTACACGGCCGGCTCGAAAAACGTGGCCGCCGGGGCCAACCCAATGGACTTGAAGCGCGGCATCGATAAGGCGGTAATCGCCGTGGTAGCCAACCTGAAGTCGCAGTCGAAGAAGATTGAGAATTCCGCAGAAATTGCTCAGGTAGGTACCATTTCGGCTAACAACGACGCCGAAATCGGCCAGATGATTGCCGATGCCATGGAGAAAGTGGGCAAAGAAGGCGTTATCACGGTAGAAGAAGCGCGTGGCACCGAAACCGAAGTTAAAACGGTGGAAGGCATGCAGTTCGACCGCGGCTACCTCTCCCCTTACTTCGTGACCAACCCCGAGAAAATGGAGGTTGAGTTCGAATCGCCTTACGTTCTCATCTACGATAAGAAAGTGAGCACCATGAAGGAGCTGCTGCCCGTGTTGGAGCAGGTACTGCAGACTGGCAAGCCCCTCGTCATCATCTCGGAAGATGTGGACGGTGAAGCCCTTGCTACGCTGGTGGTGAACAAGCTGCGCGGCTCGCTGAAAATCGCGGCCGTAAAGGCTCCCGGCTTCGGCGACCGCCGCAAGGCCATGCTGGAAGACATTGCCACCCTCACGGGCGGTACCGTCATCAGCGAAGAGCAGGGCTACAAGCTCGAAAACGCGACGTTGGAGTACCTCGGCACGGCTGAGAAAATCATCATCGACAAGGACAACACGACCATCGTGAACGGCAAGGGCTCGAAAGAGGCCATCACCGGCCGCATCAGCCAGATTAAGGCGCAGATGGAAACCACGACGTCGGACTACGACAAGGAGAAATTGCAGGAGCGCCTCGCCAAACTGAGCGGCGGCGTGGCCATTCTCTACATCGGTGCCAGCACCGAAGTGGAGATGAAAGAGAAGAAAGACCGGGTTGACGATGCCCTGCACGCCACCCGCGCCGCCGTTGAGGAAGGCGTGGTACCCGGCGGCGGCGTAGCCCTGGTGCGTGCCATCGAGGCTTTGGCCGCAGTGAATACCCACAACGCCGACGAGCGGACGGGTGTGAACATCATTCGCACGGCGCTGGAGTCGCCCCTCCGCACCATCGTAGCCAATGCCGGCGGCGAAGGCTCGGTAGTGGTGCAGAAAGTGCGCGAAGGCAGCGGTGATTTCGGTTACAACGCCCGCGAGGACCGTTACGAAAACCTGGTGGCCGCTGGTATCATCGACCCCACCAAGGTGACCCGTCTGGCCCTCGAAAACGCTGCTTCCATCGCCGGCCTGCTGCTGACGACTGAGGCCGTGATTTCGGACGAGCCCGAGCCTAAGGATGCTGGCCATAGCCACGGCGACGGCGGCATGGGCGGTATGGGTGGCATGGGCGGCATGATGTAGACCGCTGATTATATCGGATTTGACGGATTACGCAGATTCGATATAAGCTCAAATAGAAAGCCCCGCTGGCAGTGCCGGCGGGGCTTTCTTGTGTCATTGAACGTGCCAGAGCAGCGCTTCAAGAGTTTAATCAGGCGGTCATGGAGGGGTGAGCGCATTCAATCTTGAACGTCATGCTGAGCTTGTCGAAGCATCTCTACCGCTTCGTTGAATTATCCTGACGAAGCGGTAGAGATGCCTCGGCTTCGCGGACGCAAGATGAAGCATGACCGTTCTTTAATGTGCAGAAATTTAAACGCCAGTAATTATGTCTCGTCCGGCTATATGTTGACAGGAATAAGGCAAGGGCCCTGCTCGGATTTTCCGGCGGGGCTTTTTCCTTGCAAATGGACTTGATTGGGGGTTAAGTAATTCAGGGCCAGGTGGGGCCGTTCC
>NZ_BAABDI010000011.1:0-137450 GCF_039539545.1 Hymenobacter antarcticus
GACCCCGGCCCAGGCCACGGCCGCCGTGCGCGACCACTGGGCCATTGAAAACAAGCTCCACTGGCACCTGGACGTGACGCTGGGCGAAGACGCCCACCGCTTGCGCCAGGCCCAGGCCGTGGAAAACCTGGCCCTCGTGCGCAAAATGGCGCTTAACCTGCTGCAACAGGACCCCACACGGGTCAGCATCAAGAAAAAACGAAAGCGGCTCGGATGGAACGATGCCTATTTAGAAGAGCTGCTGACCCAGATTTGCCACCAACTCGCATAGTGCGGTTAGTCTGTTGTTGACATGTATCCTTGTCCCTTTTGAGTATAGATTTTCTTCGCTCATGCCACTCAACAGTGTTAAGAAGGTGTTGGTATGCAATGTAATTTCCATTACATTTCGCTAGCAAATCGCTGAAGCTTACTATTGGCTCTTTCATAAGCTCCTATTGTGCAAGAGAACGAGCATATTCTAACTCGAAACCTAAGCTATATAAACCATAATTCCCAAGCCAAAGCTAAGCTCTGACTTGGGAATTAAAATTTTACAGCGAAAAGCCTAAACTGGACTACCAGCTCGACTTGGTCACGCCGGGAATTTTCCCGGCGAGCGCCATTTCGCGGAAACGCACGCGGCTGATGCCAAACTTGCGCATGTAGCCGCGGGGGCGGCCGTCAATCATGTCGCGGTTGTGCAGGCGCACGGGCGAAGCGTTTTTGGGCAGCTTGTCGAGACCTTCGTAGTCGCCGGCAGCTTTCAGAGCCTTGCGCTTCTCAGCGTAGCGGGCCACGGTGGCAATGCGCTTGCGCTCCCGTGCTTTGATGGATTCTTTAGCCATGAGTTCGGGAGATTAAGCTTCTTTTTTAGCGTTAGCGAAAGGCATACCGAACGCCTTGAGCAGCTCGTAGCTCTGCTCGTCGTTCTCGGCGCTGGTCACGAACGTGATGTCCATGCCCGAGATGCCTTTGATTTTGTCAATCGAGATTTCGGGGAAGATGATTTGCTCCTTCACGCCAAGCGTGTAGTTGCCACGACCATCGAAACCTTTGTCGTTGATGCCTTTGAAGTCACGTACGCGGGGCAGGGCCACCGTCAGCAGACGGTCCATGAACTCGTACATTTTCTCGCCGCGCAACGTCACTTTCGCACCGATAGGCATGCCTTCGCGGAGCTTAAAGTTCGACACCGATTTCTTGGCGATGGTGGCAATGGCTTTCTGGCCGGTGATAACCGTCAGCTCTTCCACGCCGTTGTCGACCAGTTTCTTGTCAGCTACCGCAGCGCCAATGCCGCGGTTGATGCAAATTTTGGTGACACGGGGTACCTGCATAACGCTCTTGAACTGGAATTTCTCCTGGAGCGCGGGTACGATGTCTTTTCTATAAATGTCTTTGAGACGGGCCATGATGCGGGGGGCTGCTTAAGCCGTTTTGGCAGTGGCACGCTTGGCCTTAGCAGGCGCAGCCGGAGCTGCGGCCGCTGCGGCGCCTTTGCGCACCCGCTCACCGGTGGTGGGGTTGATAGCCTGCACGTTGCTCACGTGCATGGGCGCCTCCATCTTGGTGATGCCGCCCTGGGGCGATTTGGCGCTCGGCTTGTTGTGTTTCGTCACCAGGTTCAACCCTTCAACGGTTACGCGCTGGGTTACCCGGTTTACCGACACGATTTTGCCGGTTTTGCCCTTTTCGTCGCCAGCAATCACCTTCACGGTATCGCCCGACTTTACGTGCAGCTGCACGGGGTCTGCTTTCTTGATAGCCATGGCTTAGAGTACTTCGGGTGCTAGGGATACGATTTTCATGAACTGACGCTCGCGCAGCTCACGGGCCACGGGGCCGAAGATGCGCGTGCCGCGGGGCTCGTCGTTGTTGTTGAGCAACACGGCGGCGTTGTCGTCGAAGCGGATGTACGAACCGTCTTTACGACGAATCTCCTTCTTCACACGCACCACTACAGCCTTGCTCACGGTGCCTTTCTTGGCGTTGCCGGAAGGGATAGCCGACTTAATGGCTACCACAATCTTGTCGCCAACGCTGGCGTACTTCTTGCCCGTGCCACCCAAAACGCGGATGCAGAGGACTTCCTTGGCGCCGCTGTTATCGGCCACCGTCAGGCGGGATTCTTGCTGTATCATCGAATTAGATTATTTAGCGCGTTCAACAATTTCCACCAGGCGCCACCGCTTGGTTTTGCTCAGCGGACGGGTGCTCATGATGAGCACCGTATCGCCTTCGCCGCACTCGTTTTTCTCGTCGTGGGCGTGGAATTTCGTGGTTTTGGTCACGAACTTGCCGTACTTGGGGTGCTTCTGTTTCTGCACCACAGCCACGGTGATGGACTTGTCCATCTTGCTGCTCGTCACCTTGCCGGTGATTTCTTTGCGCATGTTGCGCGAAGCTTCATCAGCAGCGGTTTGGTCTTGGGTTGTTACGTCGGTTGCCATCGGAATTAAGCGGGGTTAGCGGCCTGCTCGTTGTTCCGACGAGTCTGCTCGGTGAGCAAGCGGGCGACGTTTTTACGGTTGGCCTTGAGGCGGGCGGGGTTTTCGAGGGGCGAAATCGCATGGGCGAAACGCAGCTGCTGGCCCGTAGCCTGCTCGGTTTTAATTTGCTCTTTCAGCGCGTCGGCGGAAAGGCCTTTGTTATCGGTCTTGTTCTTCATGACTTAGGCGGCGTCCGTGTAGTCGCGGCGAACCACGAATGAGGTACGAACCGGCAGCTTCTGAGCCGCGAGACGCAGCGACTCTTTGGCTACTTCCAGCGTAACGCCGTCCGACTCGAACATGATTTGACCCGGCTTCACGCAGGCTACCCAATACTCGGGCGAACCTTTACCCTTACCCATCCGCACTTCAGCAGGCTTCTTGGTAATGGGTTTGTCGGGGAAAATGCGAATCCATACTTGCCCTTCGCGTTTCATGGCGCGGGTCATTGCAATACGGGCAGCCTCAATTTGGCGAGCCGTAATCCAAGACACTTCCAGCGACTTGATAGCGAACGAACCGAAGTCTATGGAGCTGCCGCGGTAGGCGAGGCCTGTCACGCGACCCTTTTGCATCTTGCGATACTTGGTCCTTTTCGGTTGTAACATTTTATTGAAATTTTAAAGAATTCAGAAGAGAATAGAACGTCAAAACCAGAACGTCATGCTGAGCTTGCCGAAGCATCTCTACCACGAGAGTAATCAAGCTGATTCAACGAAGCGGTAGAGATGCTTCGGCAAGCTCAGCATGACGTTCTTTTATTTGAGAACGTTCATTTGAAATGGTCTAGCGACGCGGGCCGCGAGCGGCACCACCGGCAGCGCCACCACCAGTGGCGGGGCCATTGCGGCGGGGACCAGCGTTGTCGCCACGGGGGGCACCACCGCCGGCGTTACCGCCACGGTCGTTGCCACCACGGCCACCGGCACCACCAGCACCACCGTCACGACGCGGGCCGCGGTCGCCTTCACGACGCTCGCCACGGGGGCCACGGTCGTCACGACGTCCACCGGCATCGCCACCGGGGTTGGTGAGCTGCTGGTTGGGCGAGAGGTCGGGCTTGCCGAACACCTCACCGCGCATTACCCACACCTTGATGCCGATTTTGCCATACACAGTCTGAGCTTCCGACAAAGCGTAATCGATATCGGCGCGCAGCGTGTGCAGCGGCGTACGACCTTCTTTGTACTGCTCCGAACGGGCAATCTCCGCACCGCCGAGACGGCCACCGCACTGAATCTTGATGCCTTCAGCACCAACACGCATCGCAGCCTGAATCGACATTTTCATGGCGCGACGGAAGGAGATACGAGCGGCCAGCTGCTGGGCGATGCTCTCGCCGACCAGCTTGGCATCCAACTCCGGACGTTTGATTTCGAAGATGTTGATTTGAACGTCTTTGCTGGTGATTTGCTTCAGCTCGTCCTTAATCTTGTCAACCTCCTGGCCGCCTTTACCAATTACCACCCCCGGACGAGCCGTGTTGATGGTGATGGTGATGCGCTTCAGGGTGCGCTCAATCACAATGCGGCTGATGCCGCCTTTCTGAATGCGAGCGTTGATGTACTTGCGGATTTTCTCGTCCTCCACCAATTTCTCGGCGAAGTCCTTGCCGCCGTACCAGTTCGAGTCCCAGCCTTTGATGACTCCCAAGCGGAAGCCAACCGGATTTACTTTCTGTCCCATATTAACTTAGGATTTGGCGTCGGCCTTAGGGGTTTCTTCAGTGGCGGCGGCTGCTTTAGCGCCTTTGCTGCCGAGCTTCTCCACTTTCGTGTCAATTTTCAGCGTCACGTGGTTGCTGCGCTTGCGGATGCGGTGGCCACGACCCTGGGGGGCGGGGCGCAGGCGCTTCAGCTGGCGTCCTTCGTCCACGAAGATTTCGCTGATGTAGAGGTTTGCGTCCTCAATCCGCTCTTCTTCGTTGTGCTGCTGCCAGTTGGCCAGGGCCGAAAGGAGCAGTTTCTCAATCTTCTCGGCGCCGATATTGGCTTCGAAGCGCAACAGGCCGAGGGCCTGGGTCACTTTTTTGCCGCGCACGAGGTCGGCCACCAGACGCATCTTGCGAGGCGAGGTCGGCACATTGCGGAGTTTTGCTACTGCTTCCATCTTAGCGCTTGCCTTTATCTTTTTTGGCGACGTGACCACGGAAGTTACGCGTCGGGGCAAATTCGCCCAACTTGTGTCCTACCATGTTCTCGGTCACATACACCGGGATGAACTTATTGCCGTTGTGAACAGCGAATGTGTGGCCAACGAAATCCGGGGAAATCATCGAGCGGCGCGACCAGGTCTTTACCACCGATTTCTTACCCGCCGTTTCGAGTGCCGTGACTTTCTTTTCCAGCCGGAAGTCAATGTACGGCCCTTTTTTGAGTGAACGTGCCATATATTACTTCTTGCCTTTGCGGCTCACAATCAGGTTCTCCGAATACTTGTTCTTGTTACGGGTCTTCTGGCCCTTAGCCAAAATGCCGTTACGGCTACGCGGGTGACCACCCGACGATTTGCCTTCGCCACCACCCATGGGGTGGTCGACAGGGTTCATGGCCACACCACGAACGCGGGGACGACGACCAGCCCAACGATTCCGGCCGGCTTTGCCCATGCGGACGTTCATGTGGTCACCATTGGAAACGGTACCAACCGTGGCCATGCAGGTAACGAGTACCATGCGCATTTCGCCGGAAGGCAATTTCAACGTGGCGTACTTCTCTTCGCGGGCTACGATTTGGGCGTAGGTACCGGCCGAGCGAGCCATGGCCGCGCCCTGGCCGGGCTGCAGCTCAATGTTGTGAAGGATGGTACCGAGGGGAATCTCGCGGAGCGGCAAGGTATTGCCAACTTCGGGAGCTACACCCGTGCCCGATACGACCGTCGTGCCAACCTGCATGCCGGCGGGCGCGATGATGTAGCGCTTTTCGCCGTCAGCGTAGCTGAGCAGAGCGATGCGGGCGGTACGGTTGGGGTCATACTCGATGGTCTTCACCGTGGCGGGCACACCGGCCTTGTCACGCTTAAAGTCCACGATACGATACTGGGTTTTATGACCACCGCCGATGTAGCGGTTGGACATTTTACCGGAAGAGTTCCGGCCACCCGATTTGGGGAGGGAAGTCATCAATGACTTCTCCGGGGTCGACGAGGTAATCTCGTCGAACGCCGGCGCAACGCGGAAGCGTTGCCCTGGGGTTGTTGGTCTGAGTTTTTTAAGTGCCATTACTAGCTAGTTGTGCTTTTGCGGCGGAAGAATTGAGGCGAAGCCTAGAGGTTGCTATAGAAGTCGATTACATCGCCTTCTTTAACGGTCACAATGGCTTTTTTGCCGTGGGCACGACGACCGGAAACCTGGCCGCCTTTGGTGCCTTTCGACTTCATTTTGCCAATCGTGCGCATCGTGTTGATGTCGGTAATCGTTACGCCGTACAGCGTTTCGATGTCCTTCTTGATTTGCACTTTGTTGGCGGTGCGCTCTACTTCAAAAGTGTAGCGACCTTTCTCGTTGAGGCCGGTGGCCTTTTCAGTGACGATGGGGCGTTTCAGCGTGCTCATTATTCGGCGGTGCTATAGAGTTCAACCAATGAAGCCATGCCGTCTTCCGAAATCAGCAGCGTGTCCGTGTTCAGCAGGTCGTGGGTGTTGAGGCCGATAGGCGTCGACACTTTCACTTTCTGCAGGTTGCGGGCGCTGAGGATGACGTTCTTGTTTACCTCAGCGGTAACAAGCATGGTCTTTTTGCCATTGTTCAGCTTGAGGCCGTCGAGGATGGCAACGAAGTCCTTGGTGCGGGGAGCATCCATGGCAATGTTCTCCACGAGGGAGATTTTGCCATCCTTCGCCAGGCTCGACAAAGCCGAGAGGCGAGCTACGCGCTTGGTCTTCTTGTTCAGCTTGAAGTTGTAGTCGCGGGGCTGCGGACCGAACATCCGGCCACCACCTACGAACACACCCGACTTCATGCTGCCGGCGCGGGCACCGCCCGTACCTTTTTGCTTCTTCAGTTTCTTCGTGGTGCCGTGCACCTCGTTGCGCTGCTTGGACTTGTGCGTGCCCTGGCGCTGGTTGGCCAGGTACTGCTTCACGTCCAGGTACATCACGTGCTCGTTTACTTCGAGACCGAAGATGGCGTCAGACAGGGTCACCTTGCGGCCGGTGTCTTCGCCTTTGAGGCTGTATACTGCGAGTTCCATTGGTTCGTCTATTTCTCGATTACCACGTAAGAATTCTTAGCACCGGGAATCGAGCCGCTCACCAGAATCAGGTTCTTGTCGCCTACTACGCGCATCACCTTCAGGTTCTGCACTTTCACGCGGTCGTTGCCCATCCGGCCACCCATGCGCATTCCTTTGAATACGCGCGAAGGCCAGGAGCACGCACCGATAGAACCGGGGTGACGCAGGCGGTTGTGCTGACCGTGGGTCTGGCCACCAACACCCTGGAAGTTGTAACGCTTCACAACGCCCTGGAAACCCTTGCCTTTGGAGGTACCAACGACGTCCACAAACTCGCCTTCGGCGAAAAGGGTAGCGTCGATGATTGCGCCCGCGGCGTAGGTCGATTCGGCGTCGAGGCGGAATTCAACCAGTTTTTTCTTGGGGGTAGTACCAGCTTTCGTGAAGTGACCAACCAAGGCTTTGGTGGTGTTCTTCACTTTCTTCTCGCCGTACCCAATTTGAATGGCGGTGTAGCCGTCATTCGCGATAGTCTTAACCTGCGTCACTACGCACGGACCCGCTTCAATGAGCGTGCAGGGAATGTTTTTCCCATCCGGAGTGAAGAGGCTTGTCATACCGATTTTCTTACCGATGATGCCAGGCATTCTGTTAATGATTAAATGACACAAAAAGAAAACGACCGAGTGCCGTTTTCGCTAAGGGAGTGCAAAGATAGGAAAAAAGCCTCGGGAATCACAAGAGAGGTTGGAAATATTTTCTCAGTGAGGCTGTTAGCTCGCCGTTCTGACGTAGGGCCTCACCCCCGACCCCTCTCCGCAGGAGAGGGGAGCCAGACGCTACTAGGCGGGCCGCCAGGTCGGGTCGGGGTCGTCGCTGGGCAATGAGCCTTGCAACGCCAGTAGCAGGAAGAAGACCACGAAAGCCAAGCCTATCTGCGTTTCCAGCGTGTACTCCACTAAGAAGGAAAGGCTAATGCTCACATATTGAGCCAGCAGCAGCGGCGCGTGTTTGCGGCGGGCCCACCATGCGGGATAGAACATGCCGATGCAGAATACTAGCAAGCCGAGCGCGCCGTAGGCAGCCAGGTTATAGAGGTACTGATTATGGGGCTGGATGTAGAATTTGGCGCCCATCTCGGGGTAGAGCATGGCGTAGCGCTTGGCCATTTCGCCTTCCAGGTCAGGCTTCCCCACTCCTACTAGCTTGTTGTCGTTCCACACCGCCAAGGCAGCCTTATAGGAATACACCCGCGCGGCAATGGAGTAATTCTTGCCCTCTGCGCTATTGGTTTGCTTAACCTTGCCGACGTCTTCCTGCGTGTTATAGGCCTTGTTGCGAAATGTAGGGAAAGCGACGAAGCTGAGCACCGGCAGCAATACCAACACTGCCGCCAGCGCCCCCGCCTGTTTCCATTGCCGCTTGCGAAGCACCAGCCACAGGATGGCCAAGCCGCCCAAGGCGTAGAAGGTCATTTCCCCGCTGCGCACCGCAAGCAGGTGTAGGAAAAGGGCAAGTACTACAATGCCCCCAATCACCCAACGGCGCCATACAACCTGCACGGCATTGTGCGCCAGCAACAGCGCGCCGGCCGCGATGGCTAGGGTGATGATGAGACTGAAGCGGATGTGGTCCGGCTCTGTAGGCATCACCTTGGAGTGGAGGTAGCTTTCGTTGATTTCGCGGGCGTGCAGCAGGTAGTTGATGGTAGCACCGGCAGCAGCCAGCACCGTCATACCTATCAGCAGCAGCCACAGCCACCGCAGGTAGCGACTTGGCATTGCCGGAAGCAGCCAGAAACCCAACGGCAACGAGAGAAACGGCAGTTGCAGCACTACGTCCCGGCTGTAATCACCCATGTTAGCGGCATCCGTGTTGAAGCCTTGGAAAAGGTGCAGCAGGAACAATAGAAATAAGCTTCCAAACACCGGCCACAAGCTCCGGTTGGCCACCCGGCGGTACACCGCTGAATACACCAGCCCTGTCAAGGCAATGCCCGCCATCCCAATACTGGGTAATACCCGAAACCAGTTGGCGATGAAAATGCCGACGATAATGCAGCCGCAGAAGAACAAGGCGGCCCGGTGTAGGCGAGCTAAGGTGAAAGTGGATTGCATCAGAGTCATTTTCTTATGCGAACAACTCCAAATCCTCCCTCATCCATTTGCATGGTCTACCAGCGAAATGGTCCCGCAGTCTATCTTCTACATGGTTTGCATCCCACACTGCGCATCTCTCAAGTCCCTCACATGCTTCTTTTGAAGCTGGCCGAATCTCTCCACTATTCGGATAGTAGAGTTCGAATCTATCCAGGTGTAATGCGTCTTGAATGAATTTTGTCGGCAGTATTTGTAATGACTGCGGCAATGGTTCAGAACCGATTTTCACCCAACGTCCCGAAGAAACGACATCGTTGTAAACTGCTATGATGAACAGGATAGGCTTATTAGTTATTTTACTAATGTCCTTTTCCTGTTTGGTCACATGAATATCATAAAATGCAAAGCTTGCGAAATCTAGTATTCTCCCGTATGAAAAATGACCTTCGCCTAAGTCGATTTCGATAATGCTTCCTACCGTCCGTCTTTGTCTCGCCATTTCAATATCGATTCGATTAAAGCTTTTTCTGTCATCCCTAGTGCCGCAAGTTCTAAAGAAAAAGCCCCACAGCATTCCTGCAGTGGGGCTTTGACTCAATTAACACTGAAATCGAATCCTCAGACTTTGATTTCTACGTCAACGCCGCTGGGCAATTCCAGCTTCATCAGGGCATCCACAGTCTTCGACGAGGTCGAGAAGATGTCCACGAGGCGCTTGTAGGTGCAAAGCTGGAACTGCTCCCGGCTCTTCTTGTTCACGTGGGGCGAGCGCAACACGGTGAACTTCTCCTTTTGGGTCGGCAAAGGAATCGGGCCGCTTACGATGGCACCGGTGGCCTTCACTGCTTTCACGATTTTCTCGGCCGATTTGTCTACGAGGTTGTGGTCGTAGGACTTCAGCTTAATGCGGATTTTCTGGTTCATTGGGGGTTTTGGTCCGATTGACCAAGTTAGTGACCGGTATTATTTACTTCCTTTTACTTTGGCGATGATGGCTTCGGCCATGTTGGTCGGCACCTGCTCGTAGTGCGAGAACGTGAGCGAAGCCGAAGCCCGACCCGACGAAATCGTACGGAGTGCAGTTACGTAGCCGAACAGCTCCGACAGCGGCACGTCGGCCTTAATCAGCTGGGCACCGCCTTTGGTGTCCATGCCTTTCATCAGACCACGACGACGGTTCAAGTCACCGGTAACGGGACCCGTGTACTCGTCGGGGCACACTACTTCCACGCTCATGATGGGCTCGAGCAATTTCGGGCCAGCCTGGCGGGCAGCTTCGCGGAAACCACCACGGGCGGCAAGTTCGAACGACAGGGCGTCCGAGTCAACGTCGTGGAAAGAACCGTGATAGAGACGCACTTTCATGCCCTCAATCGGGAAGCCGGCCAACGGACCTTGCTTCATGGCTTCTTCAAAACCCTTCTGAATCGGGGCAATGAATTCGCGCGGGATAACACCGCCCACAATGGCGTTGTCAAACTCGAAGCCGGGCTTTTCCGGGTCGGTCTCTTTCGGACCGAGCTCAAACACGATGTCGCCGAATTTACCACGGCCACCGGTCTGCTTCTTGTAGGTTTCGCGGTGGTCGACTTTCTTGGTAAGAACCTCCTTGTATGCCACCATTGGGGCACCTTGGTTGATTTCCACTTTGAATTCGCGACGCATGCGGTCGATGATGATTTCCAAGTGCAGCTCGCCCATGCCGCGCAACACCGTCTGACCGGTCTCGGGGTCGGTGTTTACTTTCAGCGTGGGGTCTTCCTCGATGAGCTTGGCGATGGCCATACCCATTTTGTCAACGTCGGCCTGCGTTTTCGGCTCGATAGCGTAGCCAATTACCGGCTCGGGGAAGCTCATCGACTCAAGGACGATGGGGTGCTTCTCTTCGCTCAGCGTATCGCCGGTACGGATGTCTTTAAAACCAACGCCGGCGGCAATGTCGCCCGCCTGGATTTTGTCAATCGGGTTCTGCTTGTTGGAGTGCATCTGCATCAGGCGCGAGATACGCTCCTTCTTACCGGTGCGGTTGTTGAGCACGTACGAGCCAGCATCCAGCACGCCGCTGTAGCAGCGGAAGAAGCACAGACGGCCTACGAACGGGTCAGTAGCAATTTTGAATGCCAGCGCGGTGAACGGCTCCGAGTTGTCGGGGTGACGCACGATTTCCGCGCCGCTGTCCGGGTCGGTACCGATGATGGCGGGCATGTCGAGGGGCGACGGCAGGTAAGCCATAACGGCATCCAGCATGGTCTGCACACCCTTGTTTTTGAAGGCCGAACCGCACAACACTGGTGAGAACTTCATGTCGATTACCGCCTGGCGGATAACGACCATCATTTCCTCTTTGGTGATGGAGTCGGGGTTGTCGAAGAATTTCTCCAGCAACGCGTCATCATACTCAGCCACGCTCTCAACGAGCTTCTGGCGCCATTCGGCAACGGTTTCTACCAAGTCCTCGGGCACGGGGATTTCGCTGTATGACTTGCCTTCGGTGGCATCGTCCCACACAATGGCTTTGCCGGTGAGCAGGTCAACTACGCCTTTGAAGGTATCCTCAGCGCCAATCGGAATCTGGAGGGGAACGGGGTTAGCACCCAGCTTCTCCTTGATTTCGTTAACAGCTTTGAAGAAGTCGGCACCCGCGCGGTCCATCTTGTTCACGAAGCAGATACGGGGCACGCTGTACTTGTCAGCCTGACGCCATACCGTCTCCGACTGCGGCTCAACACCCGACACGGCGCAGAACAGGGCCACGGCACCGTCCAGCACGCGCAGCGAGCGCTCCACTTCCACCGTAAAGTCTACGTGACCGGGGGTGTCAATGAGGTTGATTTTGTAGAGCTTGGTATCCTCCGTTGGGTCACCCTTAACGTCGGTAGGATAGTTCCAGAACGTAGTGGTAGCAGCCGAGGTAATCGTGATGCCGCGCTCCTGCTCCTGCTCCATCCAGTCCATCGTGGCGGCACCATCGTGCACTTCCCCGATTTTGTGGGTTTTACCCGTGTAATACAGAATACGCTCCGACGTCGTGGTCTTACCGGCGTCGATATGCGCCATAATCCCGATGTTGCGGAGGTATTGTAGTTCTTTGTTGACGGCCATTTTACAATGAGTGAGTTAGTGAATGAGCGAATGAGTGAATGAGGTAAATAGTTCAGCTTGTAAACCATTCACTCATTCACTCATTCGCTCATTCGCACTTGTTTAGAAACGGAAGTGCGAGAAGGCTTTGTTAGCCTCGGCCATGCGGTGGGTATCGTCTTTTTTCTTGACGGCAGCACCTTCACCTTTGGCGGCAGCAATGATTTCGCCAGCCAGCTTGTCCTTCATGGTCTTTTCACCACGACGACGGGCGTACTGAATCATCCACTTGGCACCCACCGAAATGCGGCGGTCGGCGCGCACTTCAATCGGAACCTGGAAGGTAGCACCACCTACGCGGCGGCTTTTCACTTCCACGGTGGGCATCACGTTGTTCAACGCTTTGCGCCACATTTCGAGGCCACTCTCCTTGGTGCGCTGCTCCACGAGGTCGCAGGCGTCATAGAAGATGGTGTATGCCAGGTTTTTCTTACCGTCGTACATCATGTAGTTCACAAAGCGGGTTACCAGCGTCTCCTTGTACTTAGGGTCCGGCAGCAAGATGCGCTTTTTTGGTTTTGACTTTCTCATGAGTTTATTTAGTTGTCAGTTGTTAGTTGCTAGTTGTCAGTTGCTTGGAGGCCCTAAATGGCCTGACAACTGACAACTAGCAACTGACAACTAATAAATTACTTTTTCTTCTTAGCGGGTGCACCCTTCGCTGCTGCGGCGGGCTGACCGGGCTTCGGACGCTTGGCACCGTACTTGGAACGACGCTGGGTCCGGCCGCTTACACCGGCGGTGTCCAGGGCGCCACGGATAATGTGGTAGCGAACACCTGGCAAGTCTTTAACCCGGCCGCCACGAATCAGCACGATGCTGTGTTCCTGGAGGTTGTGGCCTTCACCGGGGATGTATGCGTTTACTTCCTTACCATTGGTAAGGCGCACACGGGCCACTTTGCGCATAGCCGAGTTCGGCTTCTTAGGCGTGGTGGTATACACGCGAGTGCATACGCCCCGACGCTGCGGGCACGAATCAAGGGCGGGCGACTTCGACTTGGTAGTCAAAGCCTCACGGCCTTTCCGTACTAACTGATTGATGGTTGGCATTTAAGGAATGGTTTGTTTGGAGCCGTTTGCCCCTAAAATTTGGCTTGCAAAGGTATGATTATTTCGCCGCAATAGCAAACAGGGTGAGGAGGTTAATTTTCTGATTCCCTGCTGACGCCCTCCGAGCTAACCTCACCCCCGGCCCCTCTCCAAAAGAGAGGGGAGCCTGACGACCTCATGCGCCGAACCGGTGCCCCCTCTCTTTTGGAGAGGGGGTCAGGGGGTAAGGTTGACGCAAGGACAATAAAAAGCGCCTCCACTGAAAATGAAGGCGCTTTCGCAGCTACAGCTTCTATTTAAGCCTACGCCTCCCCTACCGCGCCACCGAAGTTCATCGGGTAGCTCGGGGCTTCATTCTGCATCTTGATGGGGCCGAAGGCGGCTTCAAACCGCTCAATGTTCTCGGTGAGGGCTTGCAGCAGGCGCTTGGCGTGCTCGGGCGTGACGACGATACGCGCCTTCACCTTGGCTTTCGGCAGGCCGGGCATCATGCGGATGAAGTCAATCACGAACTCGCTGTTGCTGTGCGCAATCATGGCGAGGTTGGCGTATTCGCCCTCGGCCATGGCTTCGGAAAGCTCGATGTTGATGGCGTTCGGGTCCGGGTTTTGGTCGTTTGGTTGCATATGGTGGTTATTAGAACATCAACCCGGAACGTCATGCTGAGCTTGCCGAAGCATCTTTACCGCTTCGTTGTTAGCCCTGCCACGTTTCTAAATCAATGTCAGTCCAATCAGGATTTAGGGTGTTGATTAAGGCGTCTTTCTTGGCCCTCGTCCAGCCTTTCAATTGCTTTTCACGAGCAATGGCTTGTGTTGCAACAGGCGAAAGCTCAAAGTAAACCAACAAATCGGCTTGGTAGCGCCCGGTGAATTTGCTGGCATCGCCATTGCCAGCGCGGTGCTCATACAAGCGCCGGCTGAGGTCGTTGGTTACACCGATGTATAGAACCGTACGGCCGGTGTTGGTGAGCATGTAAACGTACATGAGGGATGTCAATGGAACTACGCAAAAGAACGTCATGCTGAGTTTGCCGAAGCATCTTTACCGCGCAACGCAATTATTTACTATTGCGGTAAAGATGCTTCGGCTACGCTCAGCATGACGTTCTGGATTGACGTTCTGGATTGACATTCTCAATAACAGAAAAAGCCGACCGGGTTACCCCAGTCGGCTTTTCCATTACAAACCTACGGCAGATTACTCAGCCGACACTTCGCGCTTGCCAGCACGGCTGGGGCGCTTGGCGGGAACGGCGGCTTCGGCAGCTTGCGCGGCTTGAGCAGCCTCCATCTCCTCTTTCGAGCCGACAATCTGGCGGGTGTATTCGCGCAGACCGGTACCGGCCGGGATGAGGTGACCGACGATTACGTTCTCCTTCAGGCCCAGCAGCTGGTCGGCCTTGCCACGGATGGCGGCTTCGCTCAGCACCTTGGTAGTCTCCTGGAAGGAAGCGGCCGAGATGAACGAGGCAGTGCCCAGCGAGGCCTGCGTGATGCCTTGCAGCGTGGGGCGCGAAACCGAAGGCTGCGCGTCGCGCACTTGCACGAGGGCAAGGTCGCGACGTTTCAGGCTGCTGTTCTCGTCGCGGAGGCGACGGGCCGTCACAATCTGACCGGGCTTCATGTTGCTCGAATCACCGGCTTCGGTCACCACTTTCATGTCGATAATCATGTCGTTCTCGGCCATGAAAATGATTTTATCAATCACCTGATTTTCGAGGAACGACGTGTCACCAGCGTCCAGAATCACAACTTTCTGCATCATCTGGCGAACAACCACCTCGATGTGCTTATCGTTGATTTTCACGCCCTGCAAGCGGTACACTTCCTGAATCTCGTTCACGAGGTACTCCTGCACGGCACCGGGGCCCTGAATGCTCAGGATGTCGGAAGGCGTGATGGCACCATCCGACAGCGGCATGCCGGCGCGGATGAAGTCGTTATCCTGCACCAGAATGTGCTTCGACAGCGGCACCATGTACTTCTTCTTGACCCCGTCTTTCGACTCAACGTAGATTTCCCGGTTACCGCGCTTCACGGTGCCGTAGGTTACTACGCCGTCGATTTCCGATACCACGGCGGGGTTCGACGGGTTCCGGGCTTCGAAAAGCTCCGTTACCCGTGGCAGACCACCGGTAATGTCGCGGGTTTTGCCCACCGAACGCGGAATCTTGGCGAGGATGTGACCAGCCTTAATTTTGTCGTTGTTCTCCACGTTCAAGTGCGAGCCCACGGGGATGCTGTAGCCCTTCTGACCTTCAACATCGCCCTTTTTGCCGGGACGGATAATGATGGACGGGTTCTGGTCCTTCGCCTTCGACTCGATGATAACCTTCTCGCGGTGACCGGTCTGTTCGTCCGATTCCTCGCGGAAAGTAATGCCTTCGGTGATGGCGTCGAACTGCACCGTACCATCAAACTCGGCCAGAATGACGGCGTTGTAGGGGTCCCAGTTGTTGAGTTCCGCACCTTTTTCCACTTCCTGACCTTCCTTCACGAGCATGAATGAGCCGTAGGGAACGTGGTTAGAAGTGAAGACGCGACCGGTGCCTTTCTCCACGATGCGAACTTCGCCCGAGCGGCCCATTACCACGGCACCCTTCACGCCCTCGGCGGTAGTGGTAGTCACGATACGAACGTCTTCGAACTCCACCACACCAGCGAATTTGGCTTTGATGTTCGACTCCACGGCAATGTTGGAAGCCGTACCACCTACGTGGAAGGTCCGCAGGGTCAGCTGCGTGCCGGGCTCACCAATCGACTGAGCGGCGATAACACCGACCGCCTCACCGCGCTGCACCATACGGCCCGAAGCCAGGTTGCGGCCGTAGCACTTGGCGCAAATACCGCGCTTGCTTTCGCAAGTCAGCACCGAGCGAATTTCCACCGATTCAATGCTCGTAGCATCGATGCGGCGGGTGGTGTCTTCCTTGATTTCGGAACCCGAAGTCAGGAGCACCTCCCCGGTCAGCGGGTCGATGATGTCGTGCACCGTTACGCGACCCAGGATACGCTCAGCCAGGGGCTCCACGATGTCCTCGTTGTCTTTCAACGCGAAGGTTTCGATACCGCGCAGCGTACCGCAGTCCGGCTCGTTCACGATTACGTCCTGCGAAACGTCCACCAGACGACGGGTCAGATAGCCGGCGTCAGCCGTCTTCAATGCCGTGTCGGCCAGACCTTTACGGGCACCGTGCGTCGAGATAAAGTACTCAATTACGTCCAGGCCTTCTTTGAAGTTCGACAGAATCGGGTTTTCGATAATCTCACCAATCGAGCCTTGCAGCGACTTCTGGGGCTTGGCCATCAGACCACGCATACCACCCAGCTGACGAATCTGCTCGCGCGAGCCACGGGCTCCCGAGTGCATCATCATGTAGATGGAGTTGAAGCCCTGGTTTTCGCGCTCCAAACGACCCATCAGCGTTTCCGTGATTTGGTTGTTGATACGCGTCCAGATGTCAATAACCTGGTTGTAACGCTCGTTGTCGGTAATCAGACCCATCTGGTAGTTCTGAGTAACGGCCTTCACGTCGTTCTGGGCTTGCAGAATCAGCTCATCCTTCTCTTTCGGAATCTGGATATCACCCAGACCCATGCTCAAGCCACCTTTGTAGGCCGACTGGAAGCCGAGGGTCTTGATGTCATCGAGGAATTGAGCCGTGCGAGCCATGCCCGTGCGCTTAAATACCGTCGAGATGATTTGCTGGAGCTTCTTCTTGGTCAGCAGCTCGTCGATAAAGCCTACTTCCTCGGGAATCATCTGGTTGAACAGCACGCGGCCGGCCACAGTGTCCACGATTTTGGTGACCAAATCGTCGTTCTCGTCGCGAATCTGCGTCCGTACCTTAATGTAGGCGTGCTTCGAGAGCTGGCCTTCATTCAGAGCAATAACAACCTCTTCGTCCGAGTAGAACACCCGGCCTTCGCCCTGAATCTTCTCATCGTCGGTGCTACGCTTGCCTTTGGTCACGTAGTACAGACCCAGAACCATGTCCTGCGACGGCACCGCGATGGGCGCGCCGTTGGCCGGGTTCAGGATGTTGTGCGAAGCCAGCATGAGCATCGAAGCTTCCAGGATTGCAGCCGGCCCGAGGGGCACGTGCACCGCCATCTGGTCACCGTCGAAGTCAGCGTTGAAGGCCGTACAAACGAGGGGGTGCAACTGGATAGCCTTGCCCTCGATGAGGCGCGGCTGGAACGCCTGGATACCCAGACGGTGAAGCGTAGGAGCCCGGTTGAGCAACACGGGGTGGCCTTTCAGCACGTTCTCCAGGATGTCCCAAACCACGGCGTCCTTGCGGTCCACGATTTTCTTAGCCGATTTCACCGTCTTCACGATGCCGCGCTCGATGAGCTTGCGGATAATGAACGGCTTGAACAGCTCGGCCGCCATGTTCTTGGGCAGGCCGCACTCGTGCAGTTTCAGCTCAGGACCCACGACGATTACCGAACGACCCGAATAGTCGACACGCTTACCGAGCAGGTTCTGACGGAAACGGCCCTGCTTGCCTTTCAGCATGTCGGACAGCGACTTCAGGGCGCGGTTGCCTTCGGCGCGCACGGCGTTCACCTTACGCGAGTTGTCGAACAGCGAGTCAACGGCTTCCTGCAGCATCCGCTTCTCGTTCCGCAGAATCACCTCGGGCGCTTTGATTTCAATCAGGCGCTTGAGACGGTTGTTGCGAATGATAACGCGACGGTACAGGTCGTTCAGGTCGGAGGTGGCGAAACGGCCACCGTCGAGCGGAACGAGGGGACGCAATTCCGGGGGAATCACCGGTACCATGCGGATTACCATCCACTCGGGGCGATTCTCCACGCGGGTCGCCGCATCACGGAAAGCTTCCACTACACGCAGACGCTTCAACGCTTCAGCCTTACGCTGCTGCGAGGTTTCGTGGGCGGCGGAATCACGCAGCGAGTAGCTCAACTCATCCAAATTGATGCGCTCCAGCAGCATGTGCAGGGCATCGGCACCCATGCGGGCGATGAACTTGTTGGGGTCCTCGTTGGGCAGCATCTGGTTCTCCCGGGGAAGCTTGTCGATGATGTCCAGATACTCGTCTTCGGTGAGGAAGTCGAGAATCTGCACGCCTTCTTCAGCCAGGGTGCCGGGCTGAACCACGACGTACCGCTCGTAATAGATAATCTGGTCGAGCTTCTTGGTGGGCAGGCCCAGCAGGTAGCCGATTTTGTTGGGCAGCGACTTGAAGTACCAGATGTGCGCAACGGGCACCACCAGTTCGATGTGGCCCATGCGCTCACGACGCACCTTCTTTTCAGTCACCTCCACGCCGCAACGGTCGCAGATAATGCCCTTGTAGCGAATGCGCTTGTACTTACCGCAGTGGCATTCCCAGTCCTTCACAGGGCCGAAAATCCGCTCGCAGAACAAGCCACCCATCTCGGGCTTGTACGTGCGGTAGTTGATGGTTTCAGGCTTCACCACTTCGCCGGTGCTGCGCTCCAAAATTGCTTCGGGCGAGGCCAGCGAAATAGTGACTTTGGAGAAGTCCTGAACTATTTTCTTGTTTTTTGCGAAAGCCATTTGATTGGGGTTAAGCTAGTAGCTGTTGGCTTTGAGCTGCTTGGCGCCTCATTCTTCGCCAGAAGAATGCAAGAGTTCCAAACAGTTTGACTCTTAGAAAAGTGCCTTTGCGAAACAGATAGGTATGTTGAGCAAAAGCACTTTCAAAAGGTCTATTTATTACATCTGACGGCGGGGCGGAACGGGGAGAAGGCCTTCGATTAAGTTGCTTAGGGAATTTTGATGCTGAACTGACCATATCTCGGAACAGCTTCCCCAGCTTCTTTCATCGAAGCGTTTTCTCACCTTTCGTTACCAGAGCCGCTCAATTAGCGCCTCCTGTTGCCTGCCGGCGGCCTTTTAGTTATCAGCTGTTTGTTGTCAGTTGTTAGTTTCAAACGAGCCTAACAACTGACAACAAACAGCTGATAACCAATTACTCCATCGTGATTTCAAGTGCCAGACCACGGAGTTCGTGGAGCAACACGTTGAACGACTCGGGGATATTCGGCTTGGGCAGAATGTCACCTTTTACAATGGCTTCATATGCCTTCGCGCGGCCCACCACGTCATCCGACTTCACAGTCAGGATTTCCTGGAGCACGTTGGAAGCACCAAAGGCTTCCAATGCCCACACCTCCATCTCGCCGAAGCGCTGGCCACCGAACTGCGCCTTACCACCCAGCGGCTGCTGCGTGATGAGCGAGTATGGCCCAATGGAACGAGCGTGCATCTTGTCGTCCACCAAGTGACCAAGCTTGAGCATATAAATCACGCCCACGGTTACCGGCTGGTCGAAACGGTCGCCCGTCAGGCCATCGTGCAGGTAAGCCCGGCCCCAATCGGGCAGGTTGGCAGCGGTCAGCTCGTGCGCCACTTCGTCTTCGGTAGCACCGTCGAAAATCGGGGTAGCATAGGTGCGACCCAATTTCAGACCGGCCCAGCCGAGTACGGTTTCGTAAATCTGACCGATGTTCATCCGGCTTGGTACACCAAGCGGGTTCAGCACGATATCCATCGGCGTGCCGTCGGGCAGGAAGGGCATGTCCTCATCGCGCACGATGCGGGCTACTACACCCTTGTTACCGTGGCGGCCGGCCATTTTATCACCCACCTTCAGCTTGCGCTTCTTGGCGATGTAAACTTTGGCTAGCTGCACGATGCCGGCGGGCAGCTCATCCCCTACTTCCAAGGTAAAGCGCTGACGCTTAAACTTCGCAGTGATGGTGTTGCGGCGCTTGGCGTAATTACGCACCAGCGTCAGCACCAGGCCATTCACGCGGGCGTCAGCCGTCCAACCTTCCAGAATCAGGTCCTTAAACAGGTTCACCTCTTCCGGAACGGCGTAGTTGCTTTCGTCCTTGTAAGGATTCTTCTCGGGGAACATCCCCTCGTTGATGTTCTTACGGTTGAACTTAACGCCCTTGGAAATCATCTCCTCGCCGAAGCGGTGTTTGATACCCTGGCTCGTCTTGCCTTCCAGCAGCTGCACCAGCTTATCAACCATGATGGCCTTCACGCCGCGCAGCTCCTGCGCGTAGGTCGCCTTCAGGTCTTCCACTTCCTTCTTCGACTTGGCCCGCAGGTTTTTGTCTTTCTTCGGACGCGAAAACAGCTTGGTGCCGATAACCACACCCTGCAAGGAGGGCGGCGCTTTCAGCGAGGCATCCTTCACATCGCCGGCCTTATCACCGAAGATGGCGCGGAGCAGCTTCTCTTCCGGAGTGGGGTCCGTCTCACCTTTCGGCGTGATTTTACCAATCAGAATGTCGCCTTCTTTCACCTCCGCGCCGAGGCGGATGATGCCGTTGTCATCGAGGTTACGCACGGCTTCTTCGCTCACGTTCGGAATTTCCGAGGTCAACTCTTCTTCGCCGCGCTTAGTCTCGCGCACTTCCAGCTCAAACTCCTCAATGTGAATCGAGGTGAAAATGTCGTCACGAACCACGCGCTCCGAGATGACAATGGCATCCTCGAAGTTGTAACCCTGCCACGGCATAAAGGCCACCTGCATGTTACGGCCCAAGGCGAGTTCGCCCTGATTGGTGCCGTAGCCTTCGCAGAGGGCCTGGCCTTTGGTCACCCGCTCGCCGCGCTTCACGAGCGGCGTCAGGTTGAGGCAGGTGTCCTGGTTGGTGCGACGGAACTTGATGAGGTCGTAGGTAATCCGCTCCGCGTCGAAGCTCACCATGATGTCGTCGTCCGTGAGGTCGTACTTCACCACAATTTTGTTGGCGTCCACGTAGTCAATCACGCCTTCGCCTTCCGACATAATCAGGGTACGCGAGTCGCTGGCAATCCGTGCTTCCAGACCCGTGCCCACAATCGGAGCCTCAGGACGGAGCAGCGGCACTGCCTGGCGCTGCATGTTCGAGCCCATCAGGGCCCGGTTGGCGTCATCGTGCTCCAGGAACGGAATCAGCGAAGCCGCGACCGATACAATCTGGTTCGGGGCCACGTCCATGTAGGAGTACTCCGACGGGTTCACCACCGGGAAGTCACCTTCAAAACGGCCTTTCACCAGCTCCTGAGTCAGGTTGCCCTTCTCATCGAGCAGGGAGTTGGCCTGGGCGATGTGGTGGGTATCCTCTTCTTCAGCAGTCAGGAACTTCACGTTCGTGCTCATGTCCACCTTGCCGCCTTTTACGTCGCGGTAAGGGGTTTCGATGAAGCCCATGGCATTTACGCGGGCGTGCACGCACAGCGACGAAATCAGACCAATGTTTGGTCCTTCCGGCGTTTCAATCGTGCAAAGACGACCATAGTGGGTGTAGTGAACGTCACGTACTTCGAAACCCGCGCGCTCCCGCGACAGACCTCCCGGCCCGAGTGCCGATACGCGACGCTTGTGCGTCACCTCAGCCAGCGGGTTGGTCTGGTCCATGAACTGCGACAGCTGGTTCGTACCGAAGAACGAGTTGATAACACTGGACAGCGTCCGGGCATTAATCAGGTCCACCGGCTTGAAATCCTCGTTGTCCCGCACGTTCATGCGCTCCTTGATGGTACGCGCCATACGGGCTAGGCCCACGCCGAACTGGGCGTAAAGCTGCTCGCCCACGGTGCGCACCCGGCGGTTGCTCAAGTGGTCAATGTCATCGACGATGGCCTTCGAGTTAATCAGGCCAATCAGGTACTTCACGATGAGAACGATGTCCTCAGTGGTCAGTACCCGCGACTCCTGCGCCATATCAATCTGGAGCTTCTTGTTAATCCGGTAGCGGCCCACCTCACCGAGGTCGTAGCGCTTATCCGAGAAAAACAGCTTCTGGATGATATCACGAGCAGTTTCTTCGTCGGGAGCCTCCGTATTCCGGAGTTGACGGTAAATTTGCTCAACGGCTTCCTTCTCCGAGTTGGAGTTGTCTTTCTGCAGCGTGTTGTAGATAATCGCGAAATCCGCGATGTTCACATTCTCGCGGTGCAGAATCACCGACTTCACGCCGGCCTCCAGGATTACGTCGATATCAGCTTCCTCAATCATGGAGTCACGCTCCAGCAACACCTCGTTGCGGTCGATGGAAACCACTTCGCCGGTATCCTCGTCCACGAAGTCTTCCGTCCAGGTGCGCAGCACCCGGGCCGCCAGCTTGCGACCAACGGCTTTCTTGAGGTTTTTCTTATCAGCCTTCACTTCCTCCGACAGCCCGAACAGGTCGAGAATGTCTTTGTCGGTGCCATAACCGATTGCGCGAAGTAGCGTCGTCACCGGGAATTTCTTCTTCCGGTCGATGTACGCGTACATCACGTTGTTCACGTCCGTAGCGAATTCAATCCACGAACCTTTGAACGGAATAATCCGGGCCGAATACAGCTTGGTACCGTTCGTGTGCTTGCTCTGGGCGAAGAATACGCCCGGCGAGCGGTGCAGCTGCGATACAATAACGCGCTCGGCGCCGTTGATAACGAACGAACCCTTCACAGTCATGTAAGGGATGTTCCCGAGGAACACCTCCTGCTCAATCGTCTCGAAGTCCTCGTTGTCCTTATCATTGCAAATCAAACGCAGCTTGGCCTTCAGCGGAACCGAATAGGTCAAACCACGGTCGATGCACTCGTCGACCGAATATTTCGGCGGGTCAACGTGATAGTCGATAAAGTTGAGTACGAAGTTTTCGCGCGAGTCCGAAATCGGGAAGTTCTCGGCGAACACTTTGAACAATCCTTCGTTAGAACGACGCTCAGCAGCGGTTTCCAACTGAAAGAATTCCTGGAACGAGCGAACCTGCACGTCCAGAAAGTCCGGGTACTCGATAACCTTCTTAATCTTGGCGAAATTGATTCGCTCGGCGGCCGTTTTCTTCAGGGCGGCCGTCTTTGCTTTCGGTGTAGCCAATGCGATGGGGATTAAAAGATGGACACAGAAGCGTAAAAAGGAGGCCAGGGTGGCGGCCCGTCAACAACACGGGCCAGGCCCGCACTCCTTAACAAACTGATAACAGTATAGTTAGCTGACGCAAAGAAGCGCGAACTGGTTGGCTCGCGCTTTTGACACGCTACAAACAGGAAAAGACCTGGCTAAGTTGCCAGGTCTATCCTTATTCGAAGCGGGTCCGGAGATGCTTCAGGAGCAGAAATTACTTAACCTCTACTTCAGCACCGGCTTCCTCGAGCTGCTTTTTCAGCGACTCAGCCTCGTCCTTGGTTACGCCTTCTTTCACGGCCTTGGGAGCACCGTCAACCAGTTCTTTGGCTTCTTTCAGGCCCAGACCGGTCAGGTCCTTCACCAGCTTCACAACAGCGAGTTTAGCGCCGCCGGCAGCCTTCAGGATAACGTCGAACGACGTCTTCTCCTCGGGAGCCTCGTCAGCAGCAGCAGCGCCACCACCGGCCATCATTACGGGAGCAGCAGCAGCGGGCTCGATGCCGTACTCGTCCTTCAGGATGGTTGCCAATTCGTTTACTTCTTTCACCGTCAGGTTTACAAGCTGCTCAGCGAATGCTTTCAAATCTGCCATTTCTGTAGATTGTTAAAAAAATGTGTTGTTGAAAATTTATTGTTGAAGTCGAAAAAGAAGATTGGCGCTTAGGCGGCCTCTTTTTCGGAAAGCGTTTTGAGGATACCGGCCAGTTTGTTGCCGCCGCTCTGAAGAGCCGAGATAACATTTTTGGCGGGCGACTGCAGCAAACCGATAAGCTCGCCGAGCAATTCCTGCTTGCCTTTGAGGGTCGTGAGACCTTCGAGCTGGTCGGAGCCGATGTAGATGCTGGCATCCACATAAGCGCCTTTCAGCACAGGCTTGGGGGTAACGTTGCGGCCGTAGGCCTGCGATTTGTAGAAGTCACGCAGCAGTTTGGCAGGAGCCGAGCCGCTCTCCGAGGAGAACAATACGCCCGACTGGCCTTTCAGTGCGGCATCCATCTCCGAGGTGTCGTGGCCCAAAGTGTCCAGCGCTTTCCGGATAAAGGTGTTTTTGTACACCTTGTATTCCATCCCGCGGTTGAAGCACAGACGACGAAACTCGTTGATTTTCGCTACCGACATCACCGAAGCATCGACAATGTAGAACGAGTTGTGCGATTGAATCTTTCCGCTCAACTCATCCACGAGGGTTTGTTTTTCTTCCCGAGTCATGTTTGGTTGGTTTAATTAGCTAGCGGAATTTACCTGGCTGTCCACCGGAACGGCGGGCGACATCGTGCTGCTGAGCGTGATGCTCTTGATGTAGGTGCCTTTCGACGAAGAAGGCTTCAGGCGACCCAACGTCTGGATAATCTCCAGGGCGTTTTCGGCCAGCATCTTCTCATCAAACGATACTTTACCCACCGAGCAGTGAATGATACCGGTTTTGTCAACTTTGAAGTCGATTTTACCAGCTTTCACTTCCTGCACAGCCTTGGCTACGTCGGTCGTTACGGTGCCCGACTTCGGGTTCGGCATCAGACCACGGGGACCGAGTACACGGCCCAGGCGACCTACCTTAGCCATTACGGCGGGCATGGTGATGATTACGTCGATGTCGGTCCAACCTTTTTCGATTTTGGCGATATAGTCGTCCAAACCCACGAAGTCGGCGCCGGCGGCCAGGGCTTCGGCCTCCTTGTCGGGAGTAACCAGGGCCAGAACGCGAACGGTTTTGCCGGTGCCGTGGGGCAGGGTGGCCACGCCACGAACCATCTGGTCCGCTTTGCGAGGGTCCACGCCGAGGCGAACGTCAATATCTACCGAAGCATCAAATTTGGTGTAGGTAATGTCCTTCACCACGATTGCGGCTTCCACGAGGCTGCGCATTTGCGTCAGGTCGTGTTTGGCAAGGGCTTCCTTGCGCTTTTTGCTTACTTGTGCCATGTGTCGTTTCTCCGTTTAATTATTCAGCAAAAGGAGAAGTGCCACTAACGGTAATACCCATGCTGCGGGCCGTACCAGCTACCGACCTCATAGCTGCTTCCACCTTGAAGGCGTTCAGGTCAGCCATTTTAGTTTCGGCGATGGTGCGAACCTGGTCCCAGGTTACCGAGCCAACCTTGTTCCGGTTCGGCTCTTTCGAACCGCTCGTCAACTTAGCAGCTTCCATGAGCAACACCGGAGCCGGTGCCGTTTTCACCACGAAGTCGAACGACTTGTCGGTATACATGGTGATTAGTACAGGACAAACCTGGCCGGCTTTATCTTGGGTGCGAGCATTGAACTGCTTGCAAAACTCCATGATGTTCAAGCCTTTGCTACCAAGTGCAGGTCCTACCGGCGGCGAAGGATTCGCTGAGCCTCCCTTTATCTGCAAGCGCAGATAACCTCTGATTTCTTTGGCCATTTGATTGGATAGTCTGGGGCGCCTACGTCGTAACTCGTGCTAGCCTCAGTTTAGTAAACTCCTGTTTGGAAGCCCCGCCGACTCGGAGCAATTAATCGGCGTGGTTGTTTTGATTATGAATCAGCTAGAACGTCATGCTGAGCGAAGCCGAAGCATCTCGCGTGTGTTACTAACTAAATCGTCAGACAGTGCGAGCGAGATGCCTCGGCTTCGCTCGGCATGACGTTCTACACTTCTTTTTCTACTTGGGTGTAGCTGAGTTCTACCGGCTGCGAGCGGCCAAAGATTTTCACTACTACATTGAGCTTCTTACGTTCTTCAAACACTTCATCAACGTTGCCGGAGAAGCCATTGAAGGGACCATCTACTACTTTCACGAGTTCGCCTACTACGTAAGGTTTGTCGAGAGTAGCGGTGGTCTGCTGCTCAGCTTCGTCCACAATGCCGAGGATGCGATTCACCTCGGTGATGTGCAGCGGAACGGGCTTATTGTTCGAAGCGTCTTTCTTGTCTTTATCGCCGAGGAAACCAATTACACCAGGCGTGCTGGTGATGATGTGGTCAACTTCGCCATGGCCGAGGTCGGCGTGGATGATGATGTAGCCGGGGTAGAGGTTCCGCTCGCGAACGCGCTTCTTGCCGTTGCGCATCTCAAACACCTTCTCCACCGGAATCAATACCTGCGGAACAAGCTCGGTCAGGTTGTGCCGGCCGAGCTCAGTTTCGAGGTAGTTTTTGGCTTTCTTTTCCTGGCCGCTCACCGAGCGCACCACGTACCATTTCAATTCGCCCATCTTGACTGTTGATTAGCGAAACGAGTTGTAAAACGCTTTAAGCACCGACTCAAAGCTGATATCCATAACGCCTACCACTACGGCAAACACGAGCGAACCAATCAGCACGAGGCCGGCGCTTTTCTGCAGCTCGGTCGTGGAGGGCCACGTTACGTTGTAACGCATTTCCTCGATGGTGGCGCGGAAATAATTGCTCAGTTTGTCCATTGGGTGAAAGAAAAACAGCATCGCTGCTGATAACGACATGGAGCGGGCCAACTGGCCCTAATTGCACGAGTGGAGAGATTCGAACTCCCGTCAAGGGTTTTGGAGACCCGTATGCTACCGCTGCACCACACTCGTGTAAAGACACTTCCCGCCAACGCATTTCGTCAAAGGGAGTGCAAAGGTAAGAGAAACAGTGGAGAAAACAAATATCCCATTCTGTTTCAGCGTAAAAAAGCCGCCCCCGAAGAGTCGAGAGCGGCTTTTTTTAGTGATTAAGCCGGAGCTTAGTCGAGAACTTCGGTTACCTGACCGGCACCTACCGTACGGCCACCCTCACGGATAGCGAAACGGAGGCCTTTCTCCATAGCCACCTTGGCGATAAGCTCCACCGTGATGGTGATGTTGTCGCCGGGCATTACCATTTCAACGCCCTCGGGGAGGGTGATGATGCCGGTAACGTCGGTGGTACGCAGGTAGAACTGCGGACGGTAATTGTTGAAGAACGGCGTGTGACGGCCACCTTCCTCTTTCGAGAGAACGTAGACTTCAGCCTTGAACTTCTGGTGAGGAGTTACCGAACCGGGCTTGCAGATAACCATGCCGCGACGGATGGCTTCTTTCTCAATACCGCGGAGCAGCAGACCTACGTTGTCACCAGCTTCGCCACGGTCGAGGATTTTGCGGAACATTTCCACACCCGTAACCGTCGACTTCAGGCCGGCAACTGCACCCATACCGAGGATGTCAACTTGCTCACCCGAGTTGATGATGCCGCGCTCGATACGACCGGTGGCAACAGTGCCACGGCCCGTAATCGAGAACACGTCCTCAACAGGCATCAGGAAGGGCAGGTCGGTGAGACGAGCAGGAATCGGAATGAACGAGTCAACCGCGTCCATCAATTCTTCGATTTTGGGAACCCAGTTGGCATCGCCGTTCAGGCCGCCGAGGGCCGAACCCTGGATAACCGGAATGTTGTCGCCGTCGAAGTCGTAGAACGAGAGCAGCTCACGGATTTCCATTTCCACCAGCTCGAGGAGCTCGGGGTCATCGACCATGTCTACTTTGTTCATGAACACCACCAGCTGAGGCACACCTACCTGACGGGCGAGCAGGATGTGCTCACGGGTCTGGGGCATCGGGCCGTCGGTGGCAGCTACCACGAGGATAGCACCGTCCATCTGGGCAGCACCGGTTACCATGTTTTTCACATAGTCGGCGTGACCGGGGCAGTCAACGTGAGCGTAGTGACGGAGCACCGTCGAGTACTCTACGTGCGAGGTGTTGATGGTGATACCACGCTCTTTCTCTTCGGGGGCGTTGTCAATCGAACCGAAATCGCGCTTTTCAGCCAGGCCCTTGCCGGCCAGCACCTGCGTGATAGCAGCAGTCAGGGTGGTCTTGCCGTGGTCGACGTGGCCGATGGTACCGATGTTTACGTGCGGCTTGGACCGGTCGAAATTTTCTTTAGCCATTGTAAAGAGTAAAAAAGAGGTGGTGAAGTGAATTTGAAGGATAAATGCGACCCTACAACAAGAAAGCGAGACTCAGCCCCTAATACTAGAAAACTGTGCGTCGCTTACCTGAGAGAACCGCGCCCACAACCCGATGATATGGCCTGTAGGACTTGTGTTGTAATCTGAGCCATTTATGGGATTTGAACCCATGACCTCTTCCTTACCAAGGAAGTGCTCTACCACTGAGCTAAAACGGCTTATTCTTTCAATTAACATTTATCAGTTAACATTTAACAGATGTTCATCGGGCAGCCTGACGGTCTGTTAGATGTTAACTGATAAATGTTAAAATGAGCGGGAGACGAGGTTCGAACCCGCGACCTGCAGCTTGGAAGGCTGCCGCTCTACCAGCTGAGCTACTCCCGCAGTTGGCCTTCAAAAAGTGGGGAGAGAAGGATTCGAACCTTCGAAAGTTTACACTAACAGAGTTACAGTCTGTCCCATTTGGCCGCTCTGGAACCTCCCCAATTTGATGCTGACCGGCCGATTGCCGGAAAGCGGACCCTCATGATGCGACGGCTACCGAAGTAGTATTGTTTCGTAAGGAGTCGCAAAATTAGGGCTTTTCTGACACAAGGCAAGCGTTGGGGCAAAAAAAGGCAATTCTTTTTTTGCCCAAAATCGGCATCATGCTCTTATATAAGGTTATAAGCAGCTTTGAGGCGGTCATCGGTTTCCTTGTCGCGGATGTTTTGCAGCACGGCTTTGAGCGCAGGCATGGTGGGCAGCAACAGGACCAGGCCGCGGTAGGCCCCCAGCCGCACCTCGTAGCGCGGGGCCGTGCGGGCGTATTCTTCCAGCATTTTGAGGCCCTTGTCGCGCTCCACGGGTGGGATATGGGTCATGAGGGTGCCGAAGGACTGGAAGTAGGCGTAGAGGTCGGCTTCGGCTACATCGGGCAGGCGGCGCAGGAACCAGGGGTACTGGTCGAGGCCACCGTTGAGGGAATAGTAGTTGGCGATGGAAACAAGGAGTGGGCTGCTGGTGGTGTTGTCGATGGCCGCTACCTGCTTGCGGGTATTGATTTCAGGCTTTTTGGCCAATACTTCGATGGCCGCGGCCGCGACCAGCACGGAACTGTCGCCCACGGCGGCCCCGTAGATGGGACCGAAATTGCCCTCGTGTAAAGTGGCCAGGGTTTTGATGGCCTGGGCCCGGACGCGGGAATTGGGGTCGGTGGTGGCGAGGCGCTGAATGTCTTTGCGCATGCCTTCGGGCTCGGGGCCTCGGTAGCGGCGAAGGTGGTCGAGAGCGAGGCGGCGTGTGTTCCAGAATTTGTCGTTGAGGGCATTGCGCAGCAGGCTGCTCACGGCCAGTTCGGCCGTTTTGTTTTGGAGCAGGTCCAAGACTTCGGATTTTTGCTGGTAGCCCCGGGCGTGGTAGTATTGGAATAGCAGCTCGTCGGTGGTGCGGGACTCATCGAGTTGGGCCAGCAGCTGGCTTTCGTTATCGAATTTGACCAGCACCGGTTTCTGGCTGGCGGGCAGCTGGAAGGTCTGGTCGGCTTTGGTGACGGTGATGCGGTGCTCGGTGGGCTGGTTGCTGCCGGTCCAGACGGCGACGGTGACGGGCAGGCGATAGACGGGCTGAAACAGGGTATCCTGGGTTTGCTGCACGCGCAGCGACACCTGACCGTTGGTGTAGGTGTGCGTGATGCGCAGCTCGGGGTGGCCGCGCTGCATGAACCACTGGTTGAAGAACCACATCAGGTCTTCGCCGGTGGTTTCTTCGAAAGCCGTGCGCAGCTTGGAGATTTCGACGGCCGAGAGCTTGTTCTGGGTGAGGTAGCGATTGAGAGAAGCGAAGAAAGCGTCATCGCCAACGTACTTGCGCAGCATGTGCAGCACGCGCCCGCCCTTGTCGTAGGAGTGGCGGTCGAGCATGTCCTCCCGGTTCACGTAGCGGTAGCGGATGAGGGGCTCGCGCTTACTGTTGGCTTCTTCGAGGTAGTTATTGATTTTGATTTCCTGCACCAGGCCGGCCTCATCGGCCCCGTACTTGTGCTCGGCCCAGAGGAATTCAGAGTAATCGGCAAATGACTCGTTCAGGGGCAGGTTGGCCCAGGACTCGCACGTCACGTAATCCCCAAACCACTGATGGAACAGTTCGTGCACAATGACGAACTCGCTGGTCTGGAAATTGGCGTCGCGCAAATCGCGGCGAGAGCTTTGCACGAAACTGCCGAAGGTTGACGCAGTGGTGTTTTCCATGGCCCCGCTCACGTAGTCACGCACCACGATTTGCGAATACTTCTCCCAGGGGTATTCCACGCCCAGCTTTTTGGAGAAGAAATCCAGCATTTCGGGCGTACGGCCGAATACGGCCCGGGCGGTGGCGGCGTACTGGGGTTCGACGTAATAATCGACGGGCTTGCCGTGCCAGGAATCGCTAACCAGGGCAAAGTCCCCCACCACCATGGTGGCCAGGTAGGGCGCATGCGGCTGGCTCAGCTTCCAGGTATCGGTACGGGTGCCGTCAGAATTGGCGTGCGAGGCCGTGAGCAGGCCGTTGGAGAGCGTTTTGAACTGCTTCTCTACGGTCATGCTGATTTCCTGGGTCATCCGCTGGTTGGGCTTGTCGATGGTGGGAAACCAGCAGGAGCTGGACTCCGTCTCGCCCTGCGTCCAGATTTGGCGGGGCTTGTTCTTTTCGAGCCCCAACGGGTTGATGAAGTAGAGGCCTTTGTCGGAAGTGATGGCGCTGGAGCCGCCTTGGGGCAGCTCGTTGGGCTTGGCCACGTACACGATGCGCACCTGGTAGGACGTGCTGCGCGGGTACTGCTGGCCGAGGGCGATGACGAGCTTGCGACGGTTGTAATTGTAGTTGAGGCCCTTGTTTTTCTTGTCGCCAACCAGCTCTACTTTCTGAATGTCGAACCCTTTGGCATCGAGCACTACTTCCGACTGCGGGTAGAAATGCGAGCGCAGCGTGAGGATAGCCGTGCCCAGCAAGTGCTGCTTCTTGTAGTCGAAGCGGACGTCCAGCCTGGTGTCGAGCACATCAGTCAGAATGGTGGCAGCGGGCTGCACCGGGGCATCCGACGGCAGCCACGAAGGCACCACAATGCTGGCCGCCGCCGGCGCGGGAGCAGGCAGCACCACGGCTTTTTTATGCACGGGGGTTTTAGCCGAATGCTTGGGCGCAACCTGAGCAACGGCCACTAAATGAACGAATAATAATAGGCTGGTAAGGCCCGGAACCAGATACTTCATGCCAACAACAACGGGCGAAAAACGCCTCAATTTCCGAATTAATTTGAGATTTGGGCTACCTTTAACCCCGGCTCTCGCCCCACCCTATCCGCTCCAGATGATTCAAATAAGCACCAGCCCCGGCCAACTCTGGGAAGTTGACTACCGCGCCGCCGATTCTATCGACCTCAACGGCGAGCCTTTTGCCTGGGACATCGCCGATTTGGGGCAGGGCCGCTTTCATGTGCTGCACGAAGGTCGTTCTTATAATGCAGAAGTTGTAGAAGCCGACTACACCACAAAAAGTATCGTGCTTAAAATAAATGGTCAGCGGGTGGAGCTGGCTGCTAAGGACCGGTTCGACCTGCTGCTAGAGCGCCTGGGCATGAGCAATGCCGCCGTCGCCAAAGTCAACGAGCTGAAAGCCCCCATGCCGGGCCTCATCGTTGATATTCGGGTGGAGATTGGGCAGGAGGTGCTCAAAGGCGACGCGCTGCTAGTGCTGGAAGCCATGAAAATGGAGAATATTCTGAAAGCGCCGGCCGATGGCACCGTGGCCACTATTAAAGTGGTGCTGCGCGACAACGTGCAGAAAGGGCAGGTGCTGGTGCAGTTCGCCTGATTTTTAGAATCTTGTATTTTCCGTCATTTCCCATTGCACCATTTATGACTACCGAAGAAAGATTCAAGCAACTGGAAGAGGTGATGGTCGAAATGCTGCGCAAGCAAGACCGCACGGTGGAAGAACTCGCTCGCGTGCGCGAAGGGCAAAGCGAGTTGAATACTAAAGTAGTGCGCGTAGAAAACCGCATCGAACGCGTGGAAGGCAAGTTGGAAGACGTTAGCCGAAACGTATTGGAGTTGCGCCGGGATACAGAGAAATTTCAGCAGGAAACAACAGCTGGCTTGACTCAAATTATAGATTTAATCCGCGGCCTTAAATAAAGGGTTTGCCTGAAAACCAAAAAAAATTGAAATACCACCGTATCCTCCTCAAGCTCAGCGGCGAAGCGCTGATGGGCCAGCAACAGTACGGCATCGATGCCGAGCGGCTGATGCAATACGCCTCCGAAATTAAGTCGGTGGCGGCGACCGGTGTGCAGGTAGCCGTGGTGATTGGCGGCGGCAACATTTACCGCGGTGTGCAGGCCGAAGCCTTTGGCCTCGACCGCGTGCAGGGCGACTACATGGGCATGCTGGCCACGGTCATCAACTCCATGGCCCTGCAAAGCGCCCTGGAGAAGCTCGAAGTGAGCACACGCCTGCTTTCGGGCCTCACCATTCAGCGGGTGTGCGAGCCGTATATCCGGCGGCGCGCGGTGCGGCACCTGGAAAAGGGCCGCGTGGTGATTTTCGGGGCCGGTATTGGCTCGCCCTACTTCACCACCGATTCGGCGGCTTCGCTGCGGGCCATTGAGATTGAGGCCGACGTGGTGCTGAAAGGTACCCGCGTAGATGGCATCTACACGGCCGACCCGGAGAAGGACCCCACCGCCACGCGCTACCCCGAAATCACCTTCGACGAGGTGCTGAGCAAGAATCTGAACGTGATGGACATGACGGCCTTCACGCTGTGCAAGGAGAATAACCTGCCCATCATCGTATTCGACATGAACACGCCGGGCAACCTGGAGCGCCTGCTGAACGGCGAGCCGATGGGCACGCTGGTGAGCGCGGCCGGTGCCGGTGTCGGCCGCGATGGCCGCAAGGCTACGCCCGCCCCGAAGCAGAGCCTGTTGCAGCCGGTGGTGGGCGACCAGCCGGAGCAAGCGTAAGGCAGTTAAAAGTTAAAAGTTGAGAGTTAAAAGGCATATGATATTCGTTTAGCGACGAATTTTGCCCCTCTCAGCTTTTCCTTTAACTCTTCACTTTTAACTTTTAACTCTCTTCAAATGGACGAAGAAATTCAGTTTTACCTCGACGAGCTTGCGGAATCGATGAGCAAGGCCCTGGCCCACGTAAACGTGGAAATGAGCCGCATCCGGGCTGGCAAGGCTTCGCCGGCTATGCTCGACGGCCTGCGCGTGGATTACTACGGCACCCCTACTCCCATCGGCCAGATTGCGACAGTGACGGCTCCTGATGCCCGCTCGCTGCTCATCAAACCCTGGGAGAAAAACATGGTGAGCGAGGTAGCCAAGGCCATCAAAAACAGCGACCTGGGCCTGAACCCGGTGTCGGATGCCGATGGCGTGCGCCTCAACATCCCGGCCATGACCGAGGAACGCCGCCGCGAGCTGGCGAAACAAGCCAAAAACGAATCGGAAGCGGGTAAGGTGCGGGTTCGTGGCATTCGCAAGGACGTGAATGAGTCGCTGCGCAAGCTGCTGAAAGAAGGCGCATCGGAAGATGCGGTGAAGAGCGCCGAAGAAAAAGTGCAGAAAACCACCGACTCTTTTATTGCCGAGGTTGAAAAAACCCTCAGCAAGAAGGAAACGGAGATTATGACCATCTGATTTGGTCTTGTTGAAAAAGAAAGAGCCCGGCGAGTTATCGTCGGGCTCTTTTTCTGTTCGGGAAGTTACCGCAGAGGGACGCGGAGGAAAACCGCGGAGGTACGCGGAGCCGTTCTAGCGTAGCAGGGCAGCTTCGACGGCGGCGGGCACCAAGTAGCGGATGGACTTGCCGGTACGCAGGCTTTCGCGGATGTAGGTAGCAGAAATATCCAGCAGGGGCGCGGCTATGACCTGGACGCGGGGGCATTGCGCTAAATCGGGCAGGGTGCTGTTGGGGCGGGGATAGACGTAGATATCGACCTCGGCCAGCAGCCGGGCCGATTCCTGCCAGCGCGGCAGGCCGGGCACATTGTCGGCCCCCATCAGGAGCACGAACTCGTGGCCGGGGTGGCGCTGGCGCAGGGCATCGAGCGTGGCGATGGTGTAGCTGGGGCGCGGCAAGCCGAATTCAATGTCTTCGGCGCGCAGGCGGGGGTTGCCGGCAATGGCCAGCTGCACCAGGTGCAGCCGCTGCGCATCGGGCAGCAGGTCGGCCACGGCTTTGAAGGGGCTGTGGGGCGACACTACGAACCAGACCTCGGCCAGGTCGGTGCGGGTGGCGAAATGCTCGGCCAGAATGAGATGGCCGACGTGCACCGGATTGAAGGACCCGAACAGCAGGCCGATGCGGGTTGTCATCCTGAGCGGAGCGAAGAACCTTATCACAGTGGAATAACAAACCAAGCGGTGCGAACGTGATAAGGTCCTTCGCTCCGCTCAGGATGACAGCTACACGATGGCCGGCTCGGCGCTGATGAACTGCCGTACCAGATGCTCGGCGTGGGCGGTGGCTTCGTCGAGGTCGTCGTTGACGACGGTCACGTCGAACCGGTCCTCAAACGCGAGCTCGAAGTTGGCTTTATACACCCGCGAAGAAATGCTGGATTGCGAGTCGGTGGCACGGGCCTGCAGGCGCTGCTCCAGAACTTCGATGGACGGCGGGCGGACAAAAATCGCCAGGGCACGGTCTTTGTAAAACTCTTTGATGCTGAGGCCGCCTTTCACATCGACATCAAGAATGGCGTGCTTGCCACTCTCCCAGATGCGGTCAATTTCGGACTTCAGCGTGCCGTAAAAAGCACCTTCGTACACTTCCTCCCACTCCACAAATTCGTCGTGCCGAATCTTGTCCTGAAAGTCCTGTACGGAAATGAAGTGGTAGTCTTTGCCGTTGGCTTCGGTACGGCCGCGGCGGTCGCGGGTACAGGCCGAGATGGAAAAGCTGAGTTCCGGCAGCCGCTGCATGAGCCGATGCACGATGGTGGTTTTGCCCGCGCCCGAGGGCGCCGAGAAAACAATGATTTTGCCTTGCATCACGCAAAGCTAGCCAGTCGCAACCGGTATCAGGCCATTTGGGCCCCTACCCGAGCCAAAATGGCTTCGTGCAAGCTAGCCGGGATGGGCCGGCGGGATACGCGCTGGTTCAAAAAATTAATAAAAACGCGCTGCTTCTTGATGTCGTCGAAGCAAGGCGAGCAGTCCGACGCGTTGTCGTAGAGGAAGTCTTCGTCTGCGGCATCCACGGGCTGGCCTTCGATGAGTTGTTCTAGTACAGTGTTCACTCGTTCACAGTCGGGGCCATTGTCGAGGGGAATGGCAACGGGAGCCGACGTATTGGTTTGTGTAGTAGCAGATTGGTTCATAAGTGAAAATGCGTGAAACTCGTGGAAGACAACGGTGAGCCGAGCCATCGGTGTGGCCCCCTGCTGGGGAGGTTAATTATTATCGAGGCCGGTTAGTTCCGCATCGTCTTCTATTGCTTCATTGCCATATCCCATTGACTGGGCGTATCGCTCGAGCTTATCCTTGAGGAAATTACGGGCCCGGTGCAGGCGTGACCGTACCGTACCTATCGGAATATCAAGCACTTTGGCCATTTCCTCGTAGGTAAAACCCTCGAGGTCACAGAGGATAATGACGGTGCGAAAATCGACCGGCAAAGAATTTAGCGCACTGGCCACTTCATCGCCAATCAGGTCGCGGGTCGACTGCTGGCGCATGTCGGACGACGAGGCTCCGATTTCGCCCTCCGCTTCTACATCGTCGGGGTTATAATAGCCCTCAATCTCGCTGTAATCAACCTTTGCGGGCTGCTTGCTCTTCTTGCGAAAGTCGTTGATGAACGAATTCTTAAGAATGCGGAAAAGCCACGCCTTGGCGTTGGTGCCGGGTTCGAAATACTCAAAAAAGCGGTATGCCTTGAGGTAGGTTTCCTGCACCAGGTCGTTGGCGTCGTCCTCATCGAGGGTGAGGCGGTAGGCAAAGTTGTAGAGCGGGTCGAGCACCGGCATGAGCTCGGCCTGAAAGCGCCGGTCTTTCTCCTCTTTGCTCAGTTTTACCCGTTCGGGGGAATCGCTCATACAGGTGGGCGGGGGAAATTGCAGGTCGAAACCTACGAAATATTGAGGAATTAGAAGATGTCTGGCTTAATCAGCTACTCGGAGGTGGTGGGTAGCTGGGTTGCCGGGTTGCCTCAGGGCGCTGCTGTGTGCCAGGCGGCTACCCGGCGGCGAACCGTCAAAAGTAGCTGTATGGCACGCTTTATATTGCCCGATGTACGGATTGCAATGCAGAGTAGGTTGCGCAACCAGACCAGCGGTAGCTACCTAACCGGGCAAATTCCCGCTTGTTCGCTAGTTAGAGGGCATTTATTCTTTGCCGGGCAAAGGCTCCCAGGCCAGCACGCGGGCCGCCACGGCGAGGGGTTCGATGGCCCGAATGCAGGTACAGGCGGCCGGCTGGGCGCGGCAATCGGCACAATCAGGTTTGTCAAAAACCATGTAATCGGCGTGCGGGCCCAGCGGCCCCCAGCGGCCGGGGTGCATGGGCCGGATGGGCGGATACAGGCCCAGCGCGTGCCGCCCCAGCGCGGCGGCCAGGTGCAGCGGGCCGGTGCTGCCGGCTACCAGCCCATCGGCGGCGGCAATGAAGGCGATGAACTGCGGCAGGCTGAGCTGGCCGGTGAGGTCGGCGGCCAGGAAAGCCGCATTCGCCTGCCGCCAGTGGGCCAGCTCCTCCCCTTCTGCCGCCGTGCCGGTAACGAATACGCGGTGGCCGGCCTGGTGCAGCAGCCGGGCAAGGTGCACGAAATTATCGAGGCCCCATTCGCGGGCGCTGCCCCGGCTGCGCGGATGCAGGATTACGTTGAGCTGGCCCGGCTGGCGCTCCTGAAGCAGCAGCTGGAACGGCGCGGGAAGCGGCTGGGCAGGTTGCAGGCGCACCAAGCTAGCTACTTCCGAAAGTGGCATTTCTGGCGCGGCCCCGAGCGGCTGGAGCAGCTTCAGGTTCAGCTGGGCTTCGTGCAGGGGCGAATGGCGGCGGCTGAGGGCTACGAGCCGGTTGCAGGTGAGCCAGTGCGGCCAGCGGTTGCGGGTACCGATGCGGATGGGAATCCGGGCCTTTTGGGCGAGGCGGGCGAGGGTTTTGTTGGGAAAAACGTGGATGATGGCGGCGGCTTCACAGGCTCGCAGCATGGCCACTTGTTCAGCCTCGGGCTGTTTCAGCAGGTCGTCGAGGTTCAGGAAATCATCGACCCACGGGCAGGCGGCGGCCACCGGAGCGGTGTAGGTGCGGCCGATGAGGACGACCCGGCAGCCGGGAAACAGCTGCCTGAGCCGGCCGCACACCGGCAGGGTCAGCACCACGTCGCCAATGGCATCGGTGCGCGACACGAGGAAGGTTTGACGAATTTCCGGGCTCATGCTTCGGCGCGTTCGGTGCGGGTTTTCAGCTTGGCGAATTTCAGGAATACGCCCCAGGCCGAGATGCCGGCGATGCACAGGCCCGCGAAGCCGTCGAGCAGGCCCAGCCGGAATACGTAGCCGTGCGTGAATTTCCAGAGTGGCTTGAGCAGCAGGTGAAACAGCGTGACGCGGGTACGGCCGCGCAGGGCCAGCTCCTGGGCCGTGATGCTGGTGAACTTGTTGAGCTGGCTGACGTGCTGCGCGATGGAATGGTAGCTGTAGTGCAGGGCGTGGCCGGCGAGCTGGCCAGTGGTCTGACCGGGGTCAACCTCGAATTTCTCGTGCAGGAGCAAGCCGGTCCAGCGGCCCAGGCGGCGGTCGTAGAGGCGCAGCTTACGGTCGGGGTACCAGCCGCCGTGGCGCACCCAGTGGCCGCAGTAGTTGGTGAGGCGGGCCAGCGAGTAGGCCGCGTGCTGCCAGTCGGCCCGGGCGGCGCGGATGGCCTGGCGCAGCTCATCGGTCAGCACTTCGTCGGCATCGAGCTGGAGAACGTGGTCGAATTGCGCTTGCGCGGTGGCGTAGTTTTTCTGCTCCACGTAGCCGGCGAAGGCGTGCTGAATAACGCGCACGCCGTGCTGCCGGCAGATGTCCACGGTGGTATCGGTGGAGAAGGAATCGACCACTACCACGTCATCGGCCACGTCGCCCAGCGCCTGGAGGCAACGGCCAATGTTGGCGGCTTCGTTGAAGGTGATGATGACGACGGAGAGGGAAACCACGCGGAAAAAAACCAGCTTAAAGGCCGGCCCGAGGCAAAGGTAAGCCGACAGCCGGGCCAGTCAATTTACACGCCGCTCCCACGGAACTTGCGGATTTGTCGTAGCAATTGCACCCTTTGCCCGTGTGCCAAACCACACTCGGTGCGTAACTTGCGGCCAAATTCGTTTCCCCAAACATGAAAAAAACGCTTTTACCCGGCCTGTTGGCCGCTGCCCTGCTTTCGCTCACCCTGCCCTCGTGCGGCCCCTCGGTGGCGGAGGACGAGGATAATGTGGCCACCGCCACCCTGCCGCCCCTGCCTGCCGCTCCTGACACCACCAAAGGGGCCAAGCAGCCCGAGCAGTCCCGCGAGCTGAACGCGGTGAACGCCGTTGAAGACATCAAAAAAATGCAGCCCCAGATGTAGACCACGGATTAGCCCGGATTTTAGCGGATTTCACGAATTTTGTGGATGCGTAAAATGGGGCTTCCCTGCTTTTGATTCATTGGGCCGTTACTGCTGAGGCGGTGGCGGCCCAATTTCTTTTTCTTCCGATTTGACTATTATGGAAACCAACATTGTGCTGCGCCGCGGCGTCGAAACGGACCTGCCGCAGGTGCTGGCCCTCATTCAGGAGCTGGCCGAATATGAGCGGGCCCCGGAAGCCGTGACCAATACCCTGGCCGCCATGCAGCGCGACGGGTTTGGCCCGGACCCCATTTTCGGCTTTTTCGTGCTGGAAGACGCGGCGCAGAAAATCACCGGGCTGGCCCTGTTCTACACCGCCTACTCCACCTGGAAGGGCCGGATGCTCTACCTGGAGGACCTGGTGGTGACCGAGGCGGCGCGGCGCGGCGGCTTCGGCCGGCTGTTGTTTGATGCCGTGGTGGCCGAGGCCCGCGCCACCGGCGCCGTGCGCCTCAAGTGGCAGGTGCTGGACTGGAATGAGCCGGCCATTGCCTTCTACAAAAAACTGGGGGCCACTATCGAGGATGAGTGGCTCAATGGCAACCTCGACGAGGCCCAGCTGGCCCACTACCACGCGGCCCCGGCGGCCGTGGCCGTGGCGGAGGCGACCACCGGGCGGCATTTGTAGGAGTTGGCGCTGCCGGTAGTGCCCCGGCTAGAGGCGCACAAAATTCCGCTGCCCGGTGCGGCCCTGCGCATCCAGCCAGTGAAGTACGTAGAAGCCCGGCACCAAGCCGGCTACGCTTAGCGTGAGCACATTGAGGCCCGTGGTGGTGGTTAGGCTGCTGGCTCGTACCGAACGCCCCAGCGCATCATAAATTCGAAAAACCACTGCGCCATCGGCGGCGGCGGGATATTGCAGGCGCAGGAAATCGTCGGTGACAGGGTTAGGGAAAATGCTGGCGCTGGCATTGGCTCCTTCGGTGCTCAGCAAAATGGGCGCGGTGTTGTCGAGCGAGCCATCGGGGCGGCGCAGGCGCAGGCGGTAGTAGAGCAGGCCGCTGGCTGGGCGCGGGTCCACCAGCTGGTACTGGCCGGTGGGGGCGCGCGGGGCCACCGTGGCCAGCGGCTCCCAGGTGGTGGTGTCGCCGCTCTGGCTGCGCTCCACCACAAAGCCGTTCAGGAAACATTCGTCGCGGGTGACCCAGGAAACGGTGGTACCGGAGGCCGGCTCGTAGCGGGCGGTGAAGGCCGTGAGCGGGGCAGGCAGCAGAGCGGGCCCGCCGCAGCCCAGGTTGCGGAAGCTGCGCCCCCGCAGTACCTGCCGGCCCCCGGCCACGTCGCTGGCGAGGTTGAGGCTGCGGGTATTCTGGCCGCGCCCGATGGCGAAGTGCATGACCGCGCCGGGCAGGTTGAGGTGCGATAGCTGCTGGGCGTGCCCCAGCTCGTGCACGGCCACCGACTCAAAATCGAGCTGCGGGGTGATGGGCGGCGCGGGGCCGAACTGAAAATTGGCCGCATCGTCGAACTGCATGTCGATTTCCTTCACCCAGAACACCAGCTCGCCATTGGGGGCGAAGCAGCCGCGGTAGTGGGTGATGGTGCGGCCCAGCACGCGGTCGGGCAGCTCAGGGCCGTTGTCGAAGGCAATTACGTTCTGGCCGTCTTCGACGATGTTATTGGTGGGATTGGGGCTGCCGACTTCCCAGTTCATGCCCGTTTGGCAGCGCCAGGTGGCCAGGGCCCGCTGCCAGGCGGCGGGCGGCGCGGGGCTGAGCGTGAAGTTGGGGGCGAAGCGGAACGTGAGGCCGCCCGTGGTATTCAGGGCAATGTGGTTGGGGCGCTGGAGGAGGTTGCCCGTGGTGCTTTCCACATTGGTGAGGGCATAAACGACGGTGAGCGAGCCGGCGCTTTCCACCGTCAGCTGGTCGGAAGCGGTGACGCGTACCTGGCCCGAACCGGCGGGCCGGCCACCCGATGAAGAAGGCACCCGCACCTGAATGCGGGCATTGGTCCAAGTGAGGTAGTCGGCATCGCGGGCTTTCACGCGGGTAGCCCCGCCATCGTCGGCGTTCTTGAACTCAACAAACCCGCTGCCCCGGCTGCTGCCGAAACCGTCGCCATCGATGGTGAGCACGGCCCCGGTACCGGCAGTGAGCGAGAGCGGCGAAAAACCCGTGATGGACGGAGCCAGCGTGCCGCGCTGGGCGAGGCCGGCAGCGGCCAGCGCCGGATTGGCCCGCAATTCTCGGCGCGCCTGGCCGGTGAGCCGGGTAATTTCCTGGTAAAACGCGGCACCGAGGGTCGGGTAGGTACGGAAGGGCTCGGCGGCGGTGCCCTCGGCGGGGTTGAATTCGATGAAGCCCTGCTGGCTGGCCACGGGCGTGAGCGCGGCGGGGCCAGCTCCGGGCCAGGGCACGGGCATCAGGAAAAAGACGCCCTGCTGGCCCGGCCGCAGCTGTAAGGTATTGGTGAGCACCTGCTGGTCGAGGCCCAGCCGGCCGCCTTCGGTGATAACGCGCAGGTTGGTGGTATCGGCTACCGCGCCCTTCAGCAGGGAAAACACCCGCAGCCGGTGCCGGGTGAACAGCCGCTGGTGCGCCGCATCCCAGAAGCTTCGCGCATCGAGCACCTCGGCCTCGACCACCAGCGCCGACTGCTGGGCGCGGCGGGCGGGCTCAATGGGTAGCAGCAGGCAATGCGTATCGGCCCCCTGGGCCTGGGCAGCGCCGGCTCCGGCCAGACCAGCGGCCAGCGTTACGGCCAAGGCCAACCCCAGCCCACGACCGGCAACACGAAAATAAAGTACGGCTGAACGCATAGTCTGAGCGAAGAAACGGTTACTCTCTGAAGATACGGAAAACGTGGGGCGACGACTTACGAGCGGCGGACTCCGTTCTGTTTTCGCACCGATTAAATTATTTCATCCCGGCTGGGGCGGGCTGGGGCTGCCGGGTGGGGGCGGCAGCGGCCAGCACGGGCCAGCCATCGGCGTAGGTCAGGGCATCGAGCAGCAGCACGCGGCGCGAGTAGCCCTCCGAATCGTCGATGGCATCGAAGGTAGGTTGGCGGGGGTCGATGGCGTGGTAAGCCAGCCAGTCGTGCCCGGCGGCGTCGGTCACCACGCAGTTGTGGCCGGGGGCGAGCCAGTGCGGGTTGGCCGCGAGCAGGGCGGCGTGGGGGTTGGCCAGGGCCGCGGCCTGCGTCTCGAAGGGGCCGGTGGCGTGGCGGGCGCGGGCCACCAGCACGGCGTAGTGGGCGTGCGGGCCGCAGCAGTTGTCCCCCGAAAAAAACAGGTAGTACCAGCCACTATGGTAATGCACCCAGGCCCCCTCAATGAGGCGGTGGTAGTCGGCGGGGTCGTCGGAATCGCTGGGCTGCACCACGGCCCGCGCCGCGCTGCCGGGCCGGAAACGTAGCCGGTCATCGGCCAGCTCGCGCACCCAGATGGGCCCGAAGCCCGAGCCCCAGTACAGCAGCCGCTGGCCGGTGGCGGGGTCGTCGAAGGCCATGGGGTCGATGCAGGTGAAGCCGGGGCCGGCCAGCAGTGGCTGCCCGCTGTCGCGAAACGGACCGGCGGGGCCATCGGCCACGGCCACGGCCAGGCTAAAGGTATCGGCCCCATCGGGCCGGGCCGAGTAGTAGAGGAAGTAGCGCCCGCCGTGCTCGCTCACGTGCGGGGCCCAGATTTTCTGGCTGGTCCGGGCCCAGTGGGGCTTTTCGGGTAGCCCTTCGCCGAGGTGTTCCCACTGCACGAGGTTGCGGGAGCGGGCTACCTGCAGGTTGATAATGACACCGGCGCGCTTGGTTTGGGTACCATAGGCGTAGTACCAGCCATCGGCCGCGCGGATGATGGTGGGGTCCGGAAAATTCTCGTCGATGATGGGGTTGGTGTACACGAGCGACAGGGGGTGAAGGAGCAACCGGGAAAACGGCGACAACTACGCCCCTAGCGCGGTTCACAAGTCAGTGTACATTTTTGAAAAAAGTTAAAAGTTGAGAGTTAAGAGTTAAAACCTAATCCGTCTGATTTTTAACTTTTAACTCTCAACTTTTAACTCAGTACATGGACCTGGAAACCGCTGTAATGAGCGAAAAACGGCCGCCATATTAGCTTACTTCAGCACGGGGTCATACAGGACGGGCCGCTGCTGCTGCAACCAGATATAGGCCGAGGCCACGTCGTCGAAGGTACCCACCCGGGGCCGGTCGATGGCGTGCACGATGTCTTCGGTGGTTTGGCGGGCTACCAGGTCGCGGGGCAGCACCCAGGCGATGAAGTGCAGGCCGGCCGCCAGCATATCCTCCAGCCACTGCACCCCCCACTGCGTGAGCTGCACCGTGGTGCGGGTGATGCTGGAATTATCGTTGAGAATTTTGGTGCAGGGCCACACCTGAATGGTTTCGAGCATCCGGCGGCAGGTGGCCCGCGATAAATCCTGGTCGTACTCACCCCGCCAATCCACATATAGCCATTCATTCAGGGCGTCGTGACCAATAAAAAGCTCGGGGGAATCAATAATAACCTGCAACTGCATGTACTGAAATACGCAAAGCACTTCAATCGACACGGATTGAGAATGCTGATATAATGAGGAAATACTGCTAAGGTACCAAATGATGCGGAAGAACCGAATTTCTTTTCAACTGGCAACCGGCGCTAGCTTTGTGGTTCGGCTAGCCAAATTCCGGGCTAAATCATTCCCAAACGTGCCGTTTCCCCTTATTCCACTTGCCCATCATGCGTACCCACCTGATTGCCCTGCTGCTACTATTGTGCCTACCCTTTAGCGGACGGGCCTGGGGCGTGCTGGGCCACCGGGCGATAGCCCGCATTGCCGAAAACCACCTTTCGGCCACCGCCAAGCGGGAAATCGGCCGTATTCTGGGCCCCGAAACCCTGCCGCTGGTCAGCACCTGGCCCGATGAGCTGCGCTCCGACCCGCAGTTCAGCAACACCGCGCCCTGGCACTACCTGAACGTGCCCGTGGGGCTCGACTTCGCGGCTTTCGTGCAGCAGCTGAACAACCCCGCCCTGGCCGCGCCAGCCGCGCCCACCAACGCCTACACGGCCCTGCTGCAAGTGCGCAAAGACCTGAAAGACCCCAAAAAGACCACCGACGAGAAGCGCGTGGCCCTCAAATTTCTGGTGCACCTGGTGGGCGACGTGCACCAGCCCCTGCACGTAGGCCATGCCGAGGACAAGGGCGGCAACGACATCAAAGTGAACTGGCGCAGCAAGGACGAAACTAACCTGCACAGCGTGTGGGACGGCGCGCTGGTGGAGTATTCCGGCTTCTCGTTCACGGAAATGGCCGCCGCCTACGACCACGCCACCCCCGCCCAGCTCAAGCAGTGGCAGAAGGACGACCTGACCACCTGGCTCTTCGAGTCCTACCAGCTCTGCCCGCCCGCCTACGCCGCCGCCGCCACCAATCCCAAGTTCGACTGGCACTTCTACCCCACCTTCGGCCCCACCGTGGAGCAGCAGATTCTCAAAGCCGGCATCCGCCTGGCCGGTGTGCTGAACGAGGCGTTCGAGAAGTAGACGTTTTGCCCGCGTTACTGCGGGCGGCCTGAACCAAAAGAAGCCCCAGTTGCATGCGCGACCGGGGCTCTTTTGTGTTTCGCAAATTCAAACCAACTCTCTCTACCCCATTAAGGCCGGCCGCTTCGCGAACCACGGCTGCGCCTGTTCCAGCTGCCCGGCCAGCCGAAACAGCACGTCCTCCCCGCCCAATGGGGCGATAAACTGCACGCCGCAGGGCAGGCCGTCGGCGGTCCAGTGCAGGGGCACCGACATGGCGGGCTGGCCCGTGAGGTTGGCCACCTGGGTGTAGGGCGTTTTTTCGAGGCTTTGCTCGGCCAGCTTCTCCACGATGCCGGAGCGGCGAATGAGGCCCCCGAGGCCGAAGGTGTTCACCACGCGCAGCAGGGTTTGCTCGAAGGGGTTGGGCTGAAGCTCGCCGATGCGCACGGGCGGCGTGGCCAGCGTGGGCGTAAGGAGCAGGTCGTAGGTTTCGTGGAAGCGGCCCATGCGGCGGGCGCTGTCGTTCCAGGTGTGGCGGGCGGCGGCAAAGTCGGCGGCGGTGTAGGTGCGGCCCAGCAGGCCCAGCAGCCAGGTGGTGGGCTCCACGTCGCGGGGCCGGGCGGGGCGGCCCAGATGCCGGGCCAGGGCGGCGATGCTGGCCCCGGTTTCGCCAAAATACAGCATCAGAAAAGCCGTGGCCACGGCCCGGCCATCGAAGGGCAGCGGCACTTCCACTACGTCGTGGCCCAGGCTTTCGAGCAGCCTGGCGGCTTCGCGCACGGCCGTGGCGCACTCCGGGTGCAGGGCACTGCCCAGCGGGTGCCCCAGGCTGAAGCCGATGCGCAGGCGGCCGGGCGGGCGGCCCGCTTCTTCCAGATAAGGCCGCGCCGGACTGGGCAAAAAGTACGGCGCGCCCGCATCGGGCCCCTGCGTGGCATCGAGCAGGGCGGCGCTGTCGCGCACCGACCGGCTGAGGACGTGCTCCACGGCCGCGCCCTGCCACTTTTCGCCCTGCTCGGGGCCGGTGGGTACCCGGCCCCGGCTGGGTTTCAGGCCAAACAGCCCGCAGCAGGCGGCCGGAATGCGGATGGAGCCGCCCCCATCGCCGGCCCCGGCCACGGGCACGATGCCCGCCGCCACGGCCGCCGCCGCCCCGCCGCTGCTACCGCCGGGCGTGTGGCCCAGGTGCCAGGGGTTGCGGGCGGGGCCGTGCAAGGCGGGCTCGGTCACGCCCATCAGGGCAAACTCGGGGGTGTTGGTTTTGCCCACTATATTGAGGCCCGTGGCCTGCCAGCGGCGCACCAGCTCGGCATCTTCGGTGGGCACGAAATTGCGTAGCGCCCGGCTGCCCGAGGTGTGCGGGGCCCCGGTGTAGTGCGCCCCGAAGTCCTTCAGCAGAAAGGGCACGCCGCCGAACGGGCCGGCCGGCAGCCCGGCCGCGGCGCGCCGCCGGGCCTGCTCGTACAGCGGGTACACCACGGCGTTGAGTCGCGGGTTCACGGCCTCGGCGCGGGCAATGGCGGCGGCGCACAGGTCGGCGGGCGTGAGCTGGCCCATACGCACGAGCGCAGCCATGGCCAGCCCGTCGAGCTGGTCGTATTCGGCGGGTGAAATCATGGCTTAAAAGTAGGGATACGCAGGCGGCCAACTCCAAACGGGCTTCGGCTTCGTAGGTAGCCACCGGCAGCGAAAGTTTTCCCAACAAATCGTTACCTTCCCGTGATTTAAAAGCACGAAACCGAGAAGCCCAAACTGCTCATGGTGACGCCCATTTTCCGAATTTCCGACTACCAGCAGGCCGTGGCCTTCTATGTTGACTGGCTGGGGTTTCGGATTGATTGGGAAGAGCGGCCCGCCAACGGCCCGCTCTACATGCAGGTATCGCGCGGCAACATCGTACTGCATCTCACCGGCTACGAGCCCGGCAGCTGCTCCGGCTGTTCCATGGCCATGGCCGAAGTCAACGGCCTGTTTGCCCTGCACCGCACCCTGCTGCAACGCAACCCGCCCTGCCCCCCGCCCAACCTGGAACGCACCACCTGGAACAACAAAGTGATGCAGACCCAGGTCACCGACCCCTTCGGCAACTGCCTGGTATTTGTAGAGGTCTGCGCGTAGGCGCGGCCGGCGCACCGGCTCAGCAAGGGGGCTCAGAGCAACTTCGCTTTTGGGGTACTGAGTTAAGAGTTAAGAGTTAAGAGTTAAGAGTTAAAAAAAATCAGATACAATGCGTTTTAACTTTTAACTTTCACCTTTTAACTTTCTTTCAGGGCTGGATAAAATACGCGGCGCGCGCGGCACTCCGCAGGGATGGGTGGGCGTTGCGCGCCGGTGCCCCACTGGCCGCCACCAGGCCAGTAGCCGGAGAGTCCGTGGTAGTACGGAGGGCGAAATACCAACTAGTGGGTATTGCTGCCCTCCCGGGGAGCGGCTTCATTTGTAGGGGCGAGACTTCGCCCCCGGCGCTGGTTGGCTGCGCCTGGCCCAAGAGCTGGCCGCGGTGGCTGCTGCCGTATGAAGAACAACTACTGGGTTGGCCATGTACTGCTGGTGCTGCTCGGGCTGGGGCAGGCCACCGGCGGCCGGGCGCAGCAGGCTCCGCCCCGCAACCCCCGCCTCGACTCGCTCGAAGCGCGCCTGCCCCAGCTCACGCAGGCCGATACCAACCGCGTGAACACCCTGAACGAGCTGATTTGGGAAAACCGCGACAGCCACCCCGCCCGCGCCCAGCAGCTGGCCACCGAGGCCCTGGCGCTGGGCCAGCACCTGCGGTTTCGGCGCGGCATCGCCAAAACCTACATTCTGCGCGGCATCATCTACGCTACTACGGGCCGGTTTGAGGCTTCGATTGCTGACTTTGAGCAGTGCCGCCGGCAGCGGGCCGCGCTGGGCGACTGGCAGGGCGTGGCCGGAGCCATCAACAACATTGGGGAGGCCCAGGCCGGCCTGGGGCGCTACCGCGCGGCGGTGGCCAGCTACGTAGCTGCCCTGCGCCTGGAGCAGCGCTACGGCACCCCCGAGCGCATCGCGGCTGACCTGGCCAACCTCGGGACCGTGTATTTCCAAATGGGCCAGTACGGCCGGGCCCTGGCTTACCAGCAGCACTATCTGCGCCTGCCCGGCCGCGTGTCCGACGCCCACAACGACGCCCTGGCCTACCAAATGATGGGCGAGAGCTTTGAAAAGCTGGCCCGGTCCGACTCGGCGCTGCACTACTTTGGGCGGGCGGCCAGCACCAGCCACGGCCACGGCAACCCGCGCGGCGAAGCGCAGGCCCAGCTAGGGTTGGGCCGGGTGCTGGCCGCCCGCCGGCAGTACCCGGCCGCCGCGGCCCGCCTGGGCCAGGCCCTGGCCCAGGCCCGGCAGGTAGAGGACCAGCCCACGGCCGCCGCCAGCCTGAACGCGCTGGGCCGGCTGGCCCTAAGCCAGCAGCAGCCGGCCGCCGCCCGGCAGCAGTTTGGCGAAGCCTACACGCTGAGCCGGCGGCTGAAAGCCCGCGAAGCCACCCGCGAAGCCCTGGCCGGACTGGCTGCCAGCGCCCGCCAGCTGGCCAACTACCGGGCCGCCGCCGACTACGGCCAGCAGCTGGCCACCCTCCGAGACTCGCTACTGACGGAGGCCAGCACCCGGCAGATTGCCGAGCTGCACATCAGCTACGAGTCGGAGCAGCAGGCGGCCGAAAACCGGCTGCAAGCCGCGCAGCTGCGCACGCAGCAGCAGATTATCCGGCGGCGCAACGTGCAGCTGGGGGCCGGGCTGGCCACGGCCCTGCTGGGGGCCGGGCTCGCCTACCTCCTCTACGGGCGGCACCGGCTGCGCCAGCGCCTGGCGCACGAGCAGGAGCGCCAGCTCCTGCAACAGCAGCGCACCACCGCCGTGCTCGAAGCCGAGGAGAACGAGCGCCGCCGCATCGGCGCCGACCTGCACGACGGCGTGGGGCAGCTCATCACCGCCGCCCGCCTCAACCTCAATGCCCTGGACCGCGACCTGGCCACGGCCGCGCCCGCCACCCTGCACCTGCTGCTCGACAACGCGCTGAGCGTGCTCGACGAGTCGTTTCGGGAGGTGCGAAGCATTTCGCACAACCTCATGCCCAATGCCTTGCTGAAGCTGGGCCTGGTAGCGGCCGTGCGCGATTTCCTGAGCAAAATGGTGTCGGATGACGGCCTGCGGGCCGATGTGCAGCTCTTCGGCCTGGAAGAGCGCCTGCCGCCGATGGTGGAAAGCGTACTGTTCCGGGCCATTCAGGAGCTGGCCCAGAACATTGTGAAGCATGCCCGGGCCAGCGTCATCACCCTGCAGATTGTGCGCGGCGACAACGAGCTGACCGTGATGGTGGAGGACAATGGCGTAGGGTTCGACCCGCAGGCCCCCCGGCCCGGGGCCGGCATTGGCTTGTCCAACATCGAAACGCGGCTGGCCTACCTCGGCGGGCAAGCGTATTTCGACGCGGCTCCCGGCCGGGGCACCATTGTGACGCTGACCGTGCCGCTGGCGGCCGCCGCGCCGTAGAACCGAGGACCCCAAATTTTCAATTCGGCCCGTGCGCGCAGTCAGCGTTGGTCGTTCGCCCGGGCCGAATTGAAAATTCGGGGTACTTGGGCAATGTTTCTTGCTTTACAGCACGATAAGCTTTTCGCGCAGGGCGTACTGCACCAGTCCCACGGCCGACTTGCAGCCGGTTTTGGTGAAGATATTTTTCCGATGCGTTTCGACGGTGCGCTCGCTGATATTGAGCTGGTCGGCAATGTCGAGGTTTGATTTTTCCCGGGCGATGAGCTGGAGAATCTCGGTTTCGCGCGGCGTGAGCCGGGCGGCCTGCACGTTGGCGGGCTGGGCCTGGCGCGGCAGCTGGTCGAGGAGCAGGCTGGCTACTTCGGGGCTGAAGTAGGTGTTGCCGGCCGCCACGCGCCGGATGGCCGTGACCAGCTCGGGGCCCAGCAGGTTTTTGAGCAGGTAGCCCACGCCGCCCGCGGCCAGCACTTCCTGCACGCTGGCCACGTCGTAGGCCATGCTCAGCGCCAGCACCCGCACCCGCGGAAACTGCTCCCGGATATGCCCAATGAGCTCGATGCCCGGCATGATGGGCATGTGCAGGTCGACGAGGGCCACGCCGATGCCGGGATGAGCGCGGAGCTGCGCCAGCGCTTCGGGGCCCGAGGTGGCCGTGGCTATTACCCGCACGCCACCGTTGGGCCGCAGCAGGGTGCGCACACCTTCCAGCACCAGGCGGTGGTCGTCGACCAGCAGCACACATATATCGTCAGTAACAACTTGCTCCATGAGACAGACACAGGGGTGACCGAGAACAGCACATCGGCTTGAAAGTTGGCCCGCAGTGCGCACCGCAAGCGTGACGCTGCGTGTATCGTAACCACCAACGGGCTTCCAGGGCCCAGCTTACTGCAAATATGCATAAAATCAGATAGCAATAAGCACAAGCTCCGCAAGCGGCGGCCGATGGCGGCCGGGCGCGCCGGCACAAGCGGTGTATCCGTGCTGGCACGGAGGTGAGGACGCGCAAAAATACCCGCCGGCACGGATTGTACCGTGCTAAGAATAAAAGGAGTTTTGCAGTGCCCTACCCGTGGCTTGCCGGGGTGGGGCCGGGTATTCCAATTGGTTTAGGCCGGGGGGTGTCCATCGCATTCGTCACTTCATCATTCTCACCTCTTTTTTCATGAAAAACCTCTCCGCTTCCCTTCTCTTCGTGCTGCTGGCGCTGGCCGGCCAGCTATCGGCCCAAACCATCCGCCGGGTGAACAACAACGGCATCACCGGCACCAACATCTACGTCGACCTCACGGCGGCCCAGACGGCGGCCAGCAACGGCGACATCATTCAGGTGGAGCCCTCCACCACCGTGTACCCGGCCTTCACCTGCACCAAGCAGCTTACCATTGTGGGGCCGGGCTATTTCCTGGCCGAAAACCAGCCGCCGGCCTTGCAGGCCAGCGTCATTCCGGCTACCATCAGCTCCATCAACTTTAACCCCGGCAGCGCGGGCACCAACGTGTCGGGCCTGAGCAGCAACACCACCTGGTACATCAACGCCAACAACATCACGGTGCAGCGGTGCTACCTCACGGGCTACATCTACCTGGCCTTCGGCTCGAACACCAGCGGAGCCGTGCTGCGCCAGAACTACTTCTACGGGGTGCAGGAGTCGAGTGTGAGCACCAACTCGCTTATCACCAACAACATCATGTTTGCCGGCGGCACCACCATCAACGCAGTGGGGGCCACGGGCGAATTCGCGAACAACTCCTGCCTCGGCTCGCCGGTGAGCCTGAACAACTTCACGGTGCGCAACAACTACTTCAACAGCACCTTCACGCCCACGGCCAACACCAACTGGGCCTACAATTTCTTCACCAGCTCCACGCTGCCCACGCTGGGCACGGCCAGCAATAACACCGCCAACGTGCCGGCCGCCTCGGTATTTACCCAAACCACGGGCGCGGGGCAGCACGATGCCTGGTACAAGCTGAAAACCGGCACGAACCCCGCCGTGGGCGCCGGCCAGGGCGGCATCGACATCGGGGCCACGGGCAGCGCCACCGGCTACGGCTACAAGTTTGGTGGGCAGCCGGCTATTCCGGCCATCTACCAGCTCAACCAGAGCGTGACGGGTAACAACCTGAACGTGACCCTGGGCACCCGCTCGAACAACTAAGGCCCGGTTCTGCTCATGCAACGCTATTCTTCTTCGCCCCCCGGCCCCGCCGGCGGGCGGCTGCGCGCCGGCTGGCTCCGGGTGGTGGCCCTGCTGCTGCTGCTCCTGCTGGGAGCCACCGTGCGGCGCGGCCACGGCCAGACCATTGCCCGCGCCGAGTACTTCCTCGACGCCGACCCCGGCCTGGGGGCGGCGACGGCCTTCGTGCTGCCGGCCACCCCGGCGGCCGACCTGCCCGGCCTGTCGGCCACGGCAAACATCAGCAGCCTGAGCACTGGCTTCCACCAGCTGGGCGTGCGCTCGCAGGATGCCAACGGCACCTGGAGCCTGACCAGTCGCCGGGCGTTTTATTACGAGCCGCTGGCCGCCAGCACCCTGCCCAACATCACGAAGGCCGAGTATTTCCTCGACACCGACCCCGGCTTTGGGGCGGCGACGGATGTTGCGATTGCCACGCCCGCCGCCGACGTGAGCGGGCTGGCCTTCACGCCCAACCTCAGCAGCCTGAGCACTGGCTTCCACCAGCTGGGCGTGCGCACCCGCGACGCCAACGGCACCTGGAGCCTGACCAGCCGCCGGGCATTTTATTACGAGCCGCTGGCCGCCAGCACCCTGCCCAACATCACCAGAGTCGAGTATTTCCTGGATGCCGACCCCGGCTTTGGCAGCGCCACCGACCTACCCGTGACGGCCGCCCCCAACCTGAGCGGCGTGGCCGTGACGGTGCCACTGGGCAGCCTGAGCGCCGGTTTCCACACGCTGAGCGTGCGCAGCCGGGATGCCGCCGGCAAGTGGAGCCTGACCAGCGTACGGGCGTTTTACTACGAGACGAGCCTGGCTGCCGCGCCCAACGTGAACAAAATCGAGTACTACTTCGATGCCGACCCTGGCTTTGGCAGCGCTACCGACGTGCCGGTACCCACGCCGGCCCCGGACCTGGCCAGTTTTAGCTTTGTGGCCGATGCCAGCGCCCTCGCCGATGGCGCGCACCGCGTATTTTTCCGCACCCGCGATGCCAACGGCAAGTGGAGCCTGGTGAGCAGCCGCAGCTTCGTGAAGAACGGCTGCGCCAGCTCGGCCAACCTGGCGGCGGGCCTGCCCGGTGCCAGCTACGGCATTGGGGGCTCGGTGGGCAACGCGCCGGAGCTGGCCTTCAACACCGACCCGGCTGCGCCGACTATCGGCAACGCGCCCTACATCTACAGCAACAGCTACATTCAGGCCGATTTGGGCACGCCCCAGACCCTGACCGAGATACGAGCCAAATTCACGGCCCCCACCCTCACCAACCTCACCCTGCTGGTGCAGACCGCCCCGGCCGTGGGCGGGCCCTACACCACGGTGGACACCTACACGGCCACGCTGGCCGCCAACGCCACCAACGCGGTGGTGCGCACGCTGGCCACGCCCGCCACGGGCGTGCGGGCGCTGCGCCTGCTGCTGCAAAACTCGGCCAGCACTTACGTGATAACCAGCGGCGCGGGCGCGTACTACTTCAACTGCGCCGGGCCCATCATCACCGGTTTCACGCCCACGGGCGGCGGGCCGGGCACTGCGGTTACCCTCACCGGCACCAACCTGAGCGGGGCCACGGCCGTGACGTTTAACGGGGTGGCGGCCAGTGCGGCCACCATCAGCGGCAACACGGCCACGGGCCTGACCGTGACGGCCCCGGCCGGGGGCAGCACCGGGCCCATCTGCGTGACCACGCCGGCGGGCACGGCCTGTTCGAGCGCGAGCTACGCCTACCCGCCCACCATTGCCACGGGCACGGTATCGCCGGCGGCGTTTTGCAGCAGCACGCTCATTCAGGTGCCGTTCACGACGAACACGGCCAGCTATGGCGCGGGCAACAGCTTCCGGTTTCAGCTTTCGGATGCCAGCGGCAACTTCACAGCCGGCTCGCGGCTGTACGGCAACCTGATTAGCAGCAGCGCAAGCGGCGGCGTGCTGCGCGATTCGGTGGCCCTGCGCACGCCCGCCGGCACCGGCTACCGGGTGCGGGTGGTAGCTTCGAACCCCGCCACCACGGGCACCGACAACGGGACGAACCTGACGATTTATGGTACGCCCGCGGCCACCGCCAGCAGCAACTCGCCGGTGGCATTTGGCGGCACCATTCAGCTGGTGGCCCAGCCCACGGGGCAGACCGGGATGGGCAGCTACGCCTGGTACGTCCAGTACACCAGCGGCGGTGGCACGGCTTTCGTGGGCGTCGGCCAGACCCTGAGCCTGCCCAACGCCCAGCCCAACCAGAGCGGCAAATACTTCGTGTATGTGAGCAGTCCGAACGACTGCCGGGACTCGGCCAGCGTGCGGGTGCTGGTGCAGCCCAACGCGGTGCCGGTGCTGGCCATGAGCCAGTTCGCCTTCAGCGGCTGCGCGGGCGCGACGTTCAATGCCGGCTTCTCGGTGACGGGCAACAACTTCGCCAACGGTAATACCATTTCGGCCCAATTGTCGGATGCCGGCGGCTCGTTTGCCGCGCCCACGGTCATTGGCTCGGCGGCCTTCACGGGCCAGGGCTCGGGGGCGATTTCGGCCACCCTGCCCACCAATACGCCCACCGGCAGCGGCTACCGCATCCGCCTCGTGGGCTCGAACCCGGCCGTGACCAGCACCACCGACAACGGCTCGAACCTGACCATCACGACCCAGCCCGGCGCCACGGCCAGCAGCAACTCGCCGGTGGCATTCGGCGGCAGCATTCAGCTCACGGCCGCCACGGTGGCCGGCGCGTCGTATTTCTGGACCGGCCCCGGCTTCTCGTCGGGCAGCCAGAACCCGACCATTCCGAACGCCACGCCGGCCAACAGCGGCACTTACACGCTCTTCGTGACCGTGAACGGCTGCCAGAGCCCCGGCGCACCTACTTCCGTGACGGTGAACCCCTCGGCGCAGCCCATCCTGGCTGTTTCGCAGTTTGGCGGCTCGCTGTGCCCCGGCACGGGTCTGAACATCGGCTTTTCGGTGACGGGCAACGGGTTTGGCGCGGGCAACACCATCACGGCGCAGCTTTCCGATGCCAGCGGCTCGTTCGCGGCTCCGGTGGCCATTGGGTCGGTGGCTTTCACCGGACAGGGTGGCGGCACGATTTCGACGGTGGTGCCGCAGGGCACGGCGGCGGGCGCGGGCTACCGCATCCGGCTGGTGGGCTCGAACCCGAGCGTGACCAGCACGACGGATAACGGCGCGAACCTGACCGTGCCCACCACCCTGGTGGCCACGGCCGGCAGCAACTCGCCCATCGCCTCGGGCGGCACCTTGCAGCTGAGCGCCGGCCCCAACGGCGCGGCCACTTACCAGTGGTACGTGAACTACACCAGCGGCGGCACGGCCTTCATCAGCAACCAGCAAAACCCCACCTTCAACGGCGTGACCCCGGCTTCGTCGGGCTTCTACTACGTGTACGTGACGCAGGGCGGCTGCACCGATTCGGCCTCCGTGCGGGTACTGGTGAGCCCGCCCGCCACGACTACGCTCACGCTGAACCCGTTCTCCGGGCAGTTTTGCGCGGGCAATCTGTACGCGGTGACCTACGCCGTGGGCGGCGCGGGCCTGAGCAACGGCACCATCACGGCGCAGCTCTCGGACGCGGGCGGCTCCTTTGCCGCACCGGTGGTGCTGGGCAGCGTGAACTTCAACGGGACGACGAGCGGCCAGAGCATCGGCTTCGGCATTCCGCCCGGCACGGTGGCGGGCACCGGCTACCGGATTCGGGTGGTGAGCACCAACCCCAGCCTGACCAGCGCCGACAATGGCTCGAACCTGACCATCAGCAACCTGACCACCGTGGTGGCCGGCTCCAACTCGCCGGTAGCTTCGGGGGGGCTGATTCAGTTCAGCAGCAGCGGGGTGCCAGTGGGCGCTACCATCGGCTGGGCCGGCCCCAACGGCTTCAGCAGCAGCCAGGCCAGCCCGAGCATTGCCAACGCCAACGCGGCCAACGCGGGCACCTACAGCTTCACGGCGAGCCTGAACGGCTGCTCGGTGACGCGCTCGGTGCAGGTGGTGGTGGGTGCGCCAACCATCGTTATTGCCACGGGCACGGTGAGCGGCTCGCTCTGCCCCGGCTCGCCCATTGCAGTGCCATATTCGGTGACGACGGGCAGCGTGAACGGCGGCAACACCTTCACGGTGCAGCTGTCGGATGCCAGCGGCTCGTTTGCCTCGCCGGTTAGCATCGGCGCGGTAGCGAGTGCGGCGGCCAGCGGCACGATTGCGGCAATTATTCCCCTCAGCACCCCGGCCGGCAGCGGCTACCGGGTGCGCGTGGTGGCCGACAACCCGGCCGCCGTGGGCTCCGACAACGGCTCGAACCTGACCGTGGGCACCCTCACCTTCGCCTGGACGGGCGGCCTGAGCGCCGACTGGTTCGACGGCCGCAACTGGAGCTGCGGGCAGGTGCCCACCGCCACCAGCGTGGTGCTGATTCCGACCGGCCTCGGCACCTACCCGGTGGTGGGCAGCGGCACGGCCCAGGCCCTGAACCTGACCGTGCAGACCGGCGCAACCCTCACGCTGAGCGCCACGGCGGGCTTTGCGCTCTACGGCAACGCGGTGTATAACGGGACCTGCTTCGCCACCCGCACCAGCACCTGGACGTTTGCCGGCAGCGGCACCCAGACGGTGAGCGGCAGCACGCCGCTGCAATTCGGCAACGTCGTCATCAACCCCGGCGTGACGGTGCAGGCGGCCAACGTGCTGTGCGTGTACGGCAACTGGACCAACAACGGCACCTTCCTGAACGGCGGCAGCAGCTACGGCGTGGTCTTCAACGGGCCCACCGGCTTCACGCAGCTCATCGGCGGCAGCTCGGTCACGACCTTCTACAACGTGACCATCGACCCGAATACGAGCGTGAGCCTGGGCCTGAATGTGGTGTTCGCCGGCAACCTGGTGGTGAACGGCGGCTTCGCGGCCGGCGGCTACGCGGTGGTGTTCAGCGGCACCACGGCCCAGACCATCGGCGGCGCGGGCACGACGACCTTCTCCGGCATCACCATCAGCAACACCGTGGGCCTGACGCTGGTGAGCAACATCACCGTGCTGGGCAACTGGATTAACAACGGCCTGTTCTTCGGCGGCTCGTACTCGGTGATTTTCGGCGGCACGGTGGCCCAGCTTATCGGCGGCACGCAGGTCACGAACTTCTACAACGTGACGTTCCAGAACCCCGTTTCCGTGACCCTGACGCAGAATATCTACGTGCTGGGCGGCTTCGCGAACTCGGGCGTGTTCTACGGCTATCAGGTAATTGGGGGCGTCACGACGGGCTACTTCGTGCGCTTCGGCGGCAGCATAGCCCAGGTGATTAACGCCAACGCGACCACCTACTTCTACCACTTCTACGCCGACAACGCGGCCGGCGTGAGCCTGGCCACCAACATCTACATCGCCGGCAACTACTACCTGTACGCGGGCAGCTTCAGCCCCGGCACCTTCACGGTGTACTTCAACGGCACCGAAGGCCCCGGCTTCGTGCAGACGGTGGGCGGCTACACGGCCTTCAGCTTCTACGGCTGGAACATCGGGAGCGGCGCGTACGTGCGCCTGCTCCAGAACGTGACCTGGCTGGGCAGCTTCGCCAACGCGGGCACCTTCTACGGCTACAACCTGGTGGGCGGCGTGTACACGGGCTACACCGCCAGCTTCGGCGGCACGGGCGCGCAGGTCATCGGCGGCGGCGGGATTTACGAGTTCTGGCACGTCACCTGGAACAACCTGGCGGGCATCACGCTCAACCAGAACATCAGCGTGTGGGGCAACTGGCTGAACAACGGCGGCTACCTGGCCAACGGCTACCTGGTCAATTTCCTGGGCAACGTAGCCCAGACCATCGGCGGCGCGGTGAATACCGTTTTCCACCACGTCACCATCACCAACGCGGTGTCGGTGGCGCTGTTGCAACCCATTACCGTATTCGGCAACTGGGCCGGCGCGGGCGTGTTTCTCGGCAACGGCTACCTCGTGTATTTCAACGGCACGGCGGCCCAAACCATCTTCGCCGGGCTGAATACGCGCTTCTTCGACCTGCGCTTCAGCAACCCGACCACCGTCACGCTGCTCTCGAACATCTACCTGGCCGGCAACTGGACGCACGACGGCGGCTTCGTGGCCAACGGTTTCCGGGTGTTCTTCGGCGGCACGGGCGCTACGCAAATCATTGCGGGCACCGTCCTCACTCAGTTCCACCACCTCGCCATTCTGAATGGGGCGCAGGTGCAGTTGGGTCGCATCGTCAGCATCCTCGGCGACTGGACGAACAACGGCAGCTTCCTGCACGGCAACTTCACGGTGACGTTCAGCGGTAGCATCGCCCAGCTAATCGGCGGCAGCACGCCCACGATTTTCTACGGCCTCACCTTTGCCAATACCGGCACCGTAACGCTGGCCCAGAATATCCGGGTGCGCGGCGGCTGGCTGAACAACGGCGTATTCGCGCCGGGTAGCTTCATCGTGTATTTCGATGGCAGCATCGCGCAGGTGATTGGCGGCAGCGCCGTCAGCACCTTCTTCGGCCTGAACATCCTGAACACGGTGGGCGTGAGCTTGAGCGGCCCCATCTTCATCGCGGGCAACCTCGTGAACGACGGCCTCTTCAGCTGCGCCAGCTACCTGGTGACGTTCAACGGCACGGCTTTGCAGAACATCGGGGGCCTGAGCACGACCATCTTCGGCAACATCACGACCAACAACGCCGGGGGCGTGGCCCTGGGCCAGCACATCCGGGTGCGGGGCGATTTCCGCAACCTGGCGCTGTTCACGGCCGGCGGCTACATCGTGTATTTCGATGGCAGCCTGGCCCAAAGCATCTACTCGACGGGCACGCTCACGTTCCACGACGTGGTGTTTGCCAATACGCTGGGCGTGACCCTGCAGAACAACATTTTCCTGACCGGTAACTGGACCAACAACGGCGGCTTCCTCGCCAATGGCCAGCGGGTCACGTTCGCGGGCTCGGTGCTGCAGCTCATCGGTGGCACGGTCAACTCACTGTTTCACCATTTCACCATTTCACCGAGCGCCAGCGTGCAGCAGAACCTGGGCATTACGCTGCTCGGCGACTGGACGAACAACGGCAGCTTCCTGCACAACTCGCTGCTGGTGTACTTCAACGGCACGGTGCTGCAAACCATCGCCGGCTCGGCCCTGAGCATCTTCTACGACGTGACGTTTAACAACGCCGTGAACGTGAGCCTGGGCCAGAACATCGACGTGGTGCGCAACTTCGTGAACCAGGGCGGCTACTGCGGCTGCGGCTTCCGCACCCGCTTCAACGGCACGGTGCCGCAAAGCATCAGCTGCACCTCGGGCCGCACCCGCTTCCACGACCTCACCTTTGCCAACCCGGCCGGCGTCACGCTGCTCGATGGCATCTACGTGAGCGGCCTGTGGGTGAACAACGGCGGCTACCTGGCCAACAGCCAGACGGTGATTTTCGACGGCACAGCCCTGCAAACCATTGGCGGCACGGTGCTGAGCGCGTTCTACAACGTGGGCATCACCAACGCGGTGAACGTGCAGCTGCTGCGCGACATCACCGTGGGCGGGTTCTGGAACAACACGGGCCGCTTCGGCGGCAATGGCTTCGGCGTCATCTTCAACGGCCTGGCGCTGCAAACCATCACCACCACCGGCGCACTGGCCCGCACCAGCTTCCACCACGTAACGTGGGCGAACCTGGTGGGCGGCGTGCTGGCCGGCGACCTCTACGTGGCGGGCAACTGGTTCTGCAACGGGCCCTTCAACCCGGCCACCTACACGGTGTACTTCAACGGCACCGTGGCCCAGACCTGCGGCGGGCTGACCCAGCTTCGCTTCTTCGGCCTGAGCTGCGCGAACCCCGCCGGCGTGACCTATACCGGCCCCGTCTACCTGCTCGGCAACTTCGTGAACACCGGCCTGGTGAGCTGCGGTACCTTCGGCTGGTACTGCGTAGGCACCACGGCCCAGGCCATCGGCGGCATCTCGACCACCCCGACGCGGTTCTACGACCTGTTCATTCAGAACCCCACCGGCGTCACGGCCACGGATAACTGGTTCCTGACCCGCGTGCTGACCCTGACCACCGGCAACCTCGCCGCCAACGGCCACCTCACCCTCACGAGCAACGCCACCGGCACCGCCATGGTAATTAATCCCGTGGGCGGCGGCGTGGTCACGGGCGTCGCGACCATGGAACGCTTCATCACGGGCCTGAGCGGCGCGGCGGGCTACCGCCACTACTCCTCGCCCATGAAGCTGAGCGGCAACGGCATCAGCACCACCATGCAGGAGTTTGCCGACGACCTGCCGGTGTTCGAGCTGAACCCGGCCTACAACACGGCGGGCAATTCGGCCACGCCCTTCCCCACCCTGTTTCAATACGACGAGACGCGCCTCACGGCCGCCAGGCCGGGCTTCGACGATGGCTGGATGGTACCCACCGCCAGCCAGGACCTGCTGCCCCTGCGCGGCTATACCGCCCAAACCCTCCCCACCACCACGGTGGACATTGCGGGCCTGCTGCAAACCGGCAACGTGAGCTATAGCCTCGGCCGGGGCAGCCTGGCCAACTCCGGCTGGCACCTGCTCGGTAACCCCTACCCCGCTCCCATGGACTGGGACGTGGTGCGCAACCCGCTGAACAACATGCTCAGCGGCGTGGCCGATGCCCTCTACGTGTTTCAGCCCAGCGGCCAGTACACCGGCACCTACCAGGCCTACGTGAACGGCCTCGGCCAGAACGGCGGCACCAAGGACCTGGCCGCCATGCAGGGCTTCTTCGTGCGGGCCACCGCCCCCACGGCCAGCGTGAGCTTCACCAACGCGGTGCGGGCCACCAGCTACTTATCACCCACCTTCAACCGCCAAAACCCGAACAGCCAACAACCAATAGCGAACAACCCGAAACCAGTCCTCCGCCTCGAAGCCCGCAACGTGGCCACCGCCACCGCCGACGAAACGGTTATCTACTTTGAGCCGGCCGCCGCCCTGGGCTTCAGCCCGCGGCACGATGCCTACAAGGTGCAGCTCAACGGCAACGGCCGCCCCAGCCTCTGGAGCCAGGCCGGGACCGAGAGCTTCGCCGTCAACGGCCTGCCCAACCTGGCCACGGCCCCCGTCGTTCCCCTCGGGGTGCGCGTGAGCGTGGACGGGACCCACGAGCTGGTGCTCACCGGCCTGACCGATGCGCCCACCGGCACGCAGGTCTGGCTCGAAGACCGGGTGCTGAACCGCCGCCAGAACCTGGCCGCCAGCCCCCACTACGCCTTCTCGATGCTGGCCAGCTTCGCCGGCCCGCGCTTCTACCTCAACTTCGTGGCCGCCTCGCCGCTGGCCGTTACCACCGGCCAGCTGGCCGCCCGCACCGCCCTCTACCCCAACCCCACCACCACCCGCGCCACCCTCGAGCTGGCCGGCCTGCGCGAGCAGGGCCCCGTGAAAGTGGAGGTAGTGAACGTGCTGGGCCAGACCGTGCAGCAGCTGAGCGCGAAGCCCCGGCAAGGCTTGCTCACCGAAACCCTCGACCTGAGCGCCCTGCCCACCGGCATCTACACCGTCCGCATCCACACCCAGGAAGGCACGGTCATGAAGCGCCTGATGAAGGAATAGCACGAGTACCCCGAATTTCCAATTCGGCCGCCAGAACAACATTCGTTCAACGAGCCGAATTGAAATTTCGGGGTATTCGTGCTGCCGCTCAAGCTGCAAAAAGCCTCGCCAGTATCTGATGAGGCTTTTTGCGTTTAGTTGAGATGACTTGGCGGGCAGCGGCGGGCCGGCCACGGAAGCCTCGGAACCAGGCCACCGAAGCCGGCCAGCGAGATGATATGGCACTGGTACTGCTGCTGGCAACAGGGCCAGGCGGCGGGCGAAAGCAGGCGTTTTCATGGGCAAGGGGAGGGTGATTGGTGATTGAATAACCCAAACTTACCAGCCACCTCAAGCGGATAAAACGCATTTTCAGCCAGCGGTAAATCTGCTGGCTACACGGGCGGATGAAAGGCTTAAGCACTTGTGCAGAAGTAACCGTATTCGAGTCGGGTCTGCCGGTCCGACCGCCCTAGGCGGTCGGACCGGTTGAAGCAACAACGATTTCGGGCCACCGGCAATCGGTCGGACCGCCTAGGGCGGTCGGACCGGAGCATACGCTTACTTCTGCACGAGTACTCAATAGCCGCCAGCCAGCCGCCCAACCACGGCACTCTTACCCGGCAGCCGGAAACTTTTGTGCCCGCTGTTGCGTGTAGAAGATGCTTGCTGGCCCAGCCAGCGGCCCAAAGGATGCGGCCCGGTTGCGGGCCGGACTTGGTTTTCACCCTGCTTTATCCGAATTTCCATGCGTCAATTCCTATTCATTGCGGGGCTGGCACTCGCGTGCGGGGGCCAGTCGGCGTCGGCCCAAGGCACCCGCGTCGCGCCCGCATCCGCCGGCAGCGCCCAAAGCCGCATTGCCCTGGCTACCCGCGCGGCAGCCAGCGCCAAGCCCATGCGGCTGGCCTGCGCCCCGCTATTGGGAGTAGTTTTCGACCCCAATGGCCAGCCGTTGGTGGGGGCCACGCTGCTTGTGAAAGGCACTCACCAGGTATACGTCACTGATTCAGAAGGAAAATTCCAGCTTACCGATGCTATTTACCAAGGACAGGAGCTGACGGTGGGCGCGGCCGGCTACCGCCCGCAGGACATCGCGCTGGAAGACTGCTCCCTGCCGCGCCTGGTGCTGGAAAAACTGCCCGGGGCCCACATCAAGCGCACCGGCAAGCGGGCGGGCCAGGTTATCCGCCTCGACAACCGCAGCACCAACATGCGCTAGCTGGCTGCAACTTCCGCGTCGCACACGTCATAAAAGCTGAACGGGCCGCCCACGATTGTGGGCGGCCCGTTCAGCTTTTACACTTTTCGGCAGAATCAGGCGGGTTTTACTTCGCTCCCAGGGCGGGCAGCATCACCTTCAGCTCAACCGAATACAGGCGGCCGATGAAGGGCGAGGCCACGAACTCGCGCATTTTGGTGTCGAACAGGTTCACGACCTGAGCCGAGGCGGTGAGGTAGGAGCTCAGGCGGTAGCCGGCGCTCACGTCCACAGTGGTGAAGCCGCCGAGGGGGCCGTAGTTCCAGGTGCGGCCGAAGCGGGCGTTTTCGCGCACGCCGAGCGTAGGGTTGGCGGCGGCGGCCACGTTGATGCCGGAGTAGAAATCGTAGGCCTGCACGTAGCGGCCGAAGATGGAGCCGAAGAACTTCTTGCCGCTGTAGTTCAGGGCCAGGCTGCCTTTGTGGGCGGGCGTGTTGATGGGCAGGTCTACTTCGCGCTGCACTTTGCCGTCCTTGTTGCCGTCGTTGTTCAGGTCGTTGGTGTCGAGCTTGAAGCCGAAGTACGAGTAGTTCAGGGCCAAACTCAGCGAGGACGTGAGGTAGTAGCTCAGGCCCAAATCGGCCCCGTAGGTGTCCACCTGGCCGAAATTGACGTAGGTGAGCACCGTGGCCGCGCCGGCTTCGGGCGTGCCGGGCACCACTTCCGACATCGGCGTGTCGCCGCGCTTCACCACTTTGCGCCCCAGCGTGGCAATGTTGATGGCCGGGCTCAGGAAGTTCTTGGAGCGGTTGTAGTAGGCGTTGGCATCGATGAAAAACTTGGGCGTCACCTTGCCCTTGTAGCCCACTTCCACGGTCTTGATGGTTTCTACTTTCAGCTTGTTGATAACCGTGCCGTCGCTGAGCGTGAAGCCCTGGCCGTTGCCGAGCAGCAGGCCGCCGAACAGGTAGCCGTCGAGGTTGAGGATGGTGGGGGCGGCGATGCCCTGGCCGTAGGTCAGGCGCAGGTTCTGGTCGTTGAGGGACCACACCAGGCCGCCTTTCGGGATAAAGTTGAAGCCGTACCGGTCATGCTGGTCGGCGCGGGCGGCGGCGATTAGCTTGAAGTGGCCCGGCAGCACCAGCTCGCCCTGGGTGTAGAGGCCGATTTGGTTGATAACGATGTCGCCATCGCGGTCGAACAGGTAGGTATTTTGGCTGAACGCCATGTCGCGCTGGTACTGCGTGCCCACCACGAGGTTGAAAATGCCGAACGTGTTGTTGTACTGCACTTCGCCGTTGAGGCGGCGCGAGGCATCTTTAAACACCGGACCGCGCTTCAGCGCCACGCCCGCCGTGGTGGTTTTGCCAAACCACTGCTCGGCGTAGGAGCGGCTGCGGGCCTCTTCTTCGCTAAATCCGGCATCCTTGAAGCTCAGGTAGTTCTGGGTGCGCTGGTTGATGGCGTAGGTGTCAGCCGTCTTACTCCAGGTGTTATAGACCTGCGCAAACCAGCGCGGCGACACGTAGCGGGCGTGCAAATACTGCACGCTCCAGTCCTTAATCTGGTTGCGGCCAGCATTGGTCTGGCCCAGAAAGCTCGACTGGTTGCCGCCGTACGACACGATGATGTCGGCCTTGTCCGTCAGGCTGTAGTACACCGCCGCCTCGCCGTGCAGGCTCTTGAAGGTGCGGTCCAGGTCAATTTCCTTCTCGGCGTGGAAGATGCCCGGGCTGGCCGGCGTCGTCGGTGTGGCCGCCGTTCTGAAGGCCGTGTTGGTGTAGTACACGGTATCGGTGTAGGCGAAATCCTCGCCCCGCGTGTACTCGCCCGTCACCTTAAACGCCAGCTTGGAACTGAGCACCTGCGCGTGGCGGAAGCGGCCCGAAAACACGCTCTGGTTGCCCAGGCCCAGCGCCACCGTAGTGCCGGCCGTCCGGCGCGGGTCTTTGCTGATGGTGTTCACCAGACCGTTGTGGGCATTAGGCCCATACAGCGCGGCCGATGGCCCCAGCACCACTTCAATGCGCTCAATATCCTCCTTCACCACGCTGGTGAGCGGGCCGAGCGGCAGGCCGGTGGCGATGAGCGTGGACAGCCGCGCATCGTTCATCTGCAGATTTTTGGGGTTGAAGGCGCTGTTGAAGCCGCGCACGTTGATGCCCGCGCCCAGCACGCCGCTGCGGATGTAGTCCACGCCTTTCTGGCGGGCCAGCAGCTCGCCCACGTTGAAGGACGGCAGCTCGTCAATCTGTCGGGCGTTTATCACGCTGATGGTGGCCGGGGCCTCGGTCAGCTTCTCGGGGCGGCGCGAGGCCGATACCACCACTTCGCCGGCCATCACGGAGGCCTGGGTCAGGCCCACGGTGCCCAGGTCCACTACTTCCTGGCTCACTGCTACGGTGCGCGGCGGCAGCTCGTAGCCGATGTAGGAAAACACCACTTTGTAGGTGCCGGGCTTGAGGCCGGTAATCGAGAATTCGCCACCGTTGCCGCTGGACGTGCCCGTGGTAGTGCCGGCCACCACAATGCTCACGCCCGGCAGGGGCTCGTTGCTGGCCGCATCGGTCACGCGGCCGCGCACGCCGCCGCCCTGGGCTGCCACCCCCAATGCCTGAATCACCAGCAGAAAAAGGAGTAAAAGTCGAGAAGCCATATGCGTTGCAGTTGAAAGGGTTGAGTGGGATTTTGAGTCGGAGAGCAGCAGTGGAACGAATCTACTGGCCTCCCCCACCGGCCACCCCGCCGCGCCTCAAATAAGCAAGGTGGACTTAACCGCCCGCGCCCCGTTCAAAGCCTCGCAATATGCTGTTATTCAAATGATTTCCACCGGCTGCACCAGCACGGACTTTATCCGGCCGCAGAGGTGTGGAATGCAGGATTTTACCTCGTTCAACTGGTCTTCGAGCAGCCGGCGCTTGTGCGGATTGCTGAAATGCGGCTGGCCGGAGCCTCCAATCAGCGCCACCAGCTGGTCGTCGTCGATTTCGTTCTCCACGTAGCGGCTGATGTGGTAGTACCACTCCAGCGTGGGCACGTAGTTGGGGCGGGTGCGGTAGTCGGCCTCCTTTTGCAGCAGGTGGTGCCGGTGGCAGGTGCGCAGCAGCTTGTCGTACTTCTCCTGCAGCACCAGCGCCTGGAAGTAGGCCACGAAGAAAATGTGCCAGCGGTGGGCCAGAATCTCCTTGGCGTTGTCGCGCAGGAAGCTGTCGGCCAGCTTTTCGCCGTCGGCGGGCTGGCCGTTCAGGTTCAGGCACTTGATGTAGAAAGCCATGAAGCCGATTTTGTTGCGCACGTTGTTCGTGTGCCGCACCGATGGAAACGACTGCTTCATGAGGGCCAGCGCCTCGTGGATTTTACCCTGCCGCAGCAGAATCGCGCTGTAGTTGTTGAGGTAGTGCAGGTGGTCGGTGTTCTTCTGCTTGATGCTGAGATAGCCGAACTCCTCGGCCTGCTGCAGCACATCAAACTTGGAGTGCAGCAACACGCTGTTGGCGTAGTAGTTGAACAGGATGCGGCGCGAGTAGAACATGCCCTGCCGCAGCAGCCCATCCAGGGCCTCGTACACGGCCTTCAGCTTGTCGAACTCCGAGTAGTTGAAGTACAGAAACGTGAGCCGCACCACCGCGAAATAGCGGTTCAGGCCATCGAGCGTGTCGTCGTAGAACGTGGCCAGCAGCCAGGGCTCCCACTGCCGGCTCTCGGTGGGGGTGCGGGTGTATTGGCTCGTGATGTCGAGCGTGGCCTGGTGCAGCTGGGCAAACGTGGCCTTGCTCTGCTCGTAGGCCGCCCGTTGCTGCTCCACAAACTGGGCCACCAGCTGGTGCTCCTTAAAGCGCATCCGCACCAGCAGAAACTGCTGGTAGCTCAGGGTCAGCTCGTAGAATTTCACAAAGTAGAAGGCCGGCTTGTCGTAGCGCACAATGGCCTGGAGCAGCGCCTTTTCCTCGGCCGGGCCGATGGAATCGGTCATGATTTGCTGGTCGAGGGCGTTGAGGTGCACCAGGTGCTTGTCCACGTCGATGCTGGCCAGGCGCTGCTGCACCCACTGCATCAGGTTAGAATACTTGCGCTTGTCGATGTCGGGCCGGAAGGCCACCGGCGTGCGCGGGTGGTGGCAGTTGTAGGCCAGCGTTTCCAGAATCTCGCGATTGTCGGCATCCTGAAACTGCTGCACCTGTTGCAGCCAAGCCACTTCGTGCGGCAGCACATCGGCGGCAAACTCGGCGAACTTCTCTAGTTTTCTCTTCACAGAATAGCGGCGTAGGTGGGCGGGGCGTCCAATTTACCGGAAATATTCAGGTTGGAAGGTGGTGGGGTGCAGGCATAAAAAAAGCGCGGGGTTAGCGCGCTTTTCTGGGGTTGTTGATGTGGTTTAGAAAGGTCATGCGGCCGGCACATAAATCACCTTTCCTTGGTCGCCGCAATAATAAAAACTGTCGTCCTTCTTCGTAAAAACAATCTTTTCATCGTGTATTACCTCCAGCGTTTGGCTATCAACCCAACGAGCAGATACAGTCCTTCCTTGCTCTTCAAAATAAAATACCGACCCACCGCCACCTGATTCCCAGAAAATCGCAGAGCCAGTTTGTGAGTAAACTCCATTTACAAATTCTTCGCTAGCTTCAAATACCTTCCTTCCATCAGGAGCAACTGCTTTCACAAGCTGTACTGTCGAAAATTCAAACTTTGGTTTTACTCTGCGTTTGGGCTTTTCCTTTTCCAACGAAATTTGGTTCAAGAACTTATCAAGAATATTCTTCCGCTTTTCTAAAACCCTGTCCGTAGTGCCAGGCCCTTTCCATAGTTCGAGGTCGATACCACTCTCAATAATTGCCTTGACTTGTTCAAAGATTTTTGGGTCGAGTGACTTGGTTTCCCATTGAGCTAATGCCAAAGCAAATAGCGCGTTGTTCCTATCATCATAATCATCGAACATCTCGGCAAATTCATCAACAATCTGCTTTGAAATATCCTGAATATTTGCTCCTTGATTGTAGAGGTCAAAGAAGTTCTGATAAATATCAAGAAAAGTATCGTTGCCGTTAATGGCTGTGCTCCAAGCTCCCATTGATTTGTTTACTGCCTTCTAGAATCTGATTTTACTAATGCAAGGTAACAGTGTCGATTCGCAACTATGGACTCAAAGCGTCTGATTTTAGCGCGATGCCTCGCTACGTTCTGCATGACGTTCTTTATTTTACAAACGCCGCCACCAGCTTATTAAACTCCGCCGCCTGTTCATAATGCGCGAAGTGGCTGGCTTCGGGCAGCAGCACTTGTTGCGCGTGGGGCAGGCGGGCCACGCCGGCGGCCGCCACGGTTACGTGCTCATTAAGGGGTGCACCTCGAAGTAGTGCCACACCCAGCGCAGCAGGGCCACACTGCCCCACGCCACCAGCCCAAACACCACCAAAAAGAAAAGCAGCAACAGCGCCACCAGGCCCTTGCCGCTACCCTGATGCTGCCCCTCGACGTAGTGCCGACGCAGCAGGGCCACGTTGCGCTCGTTGCTTTTGTAGGCGAAATCGAACAGGTTGCCCAGAAGCGGAATGGCCCCGACAATGGTATCGAGCAGGATATTGAAGGCCATGCGCACCACTACCGCGCCGCTGGCTCCGTGGCGCATCATAGTTAGCAGCAAGGCCCCCGAAACGGCTAGCGTTGATAGGTCGCCGGCCACGGGTATCAGGCCCAGCAGCGGGTCGAGACCGAAGCGGAACCGGGTGCCGGGCAGCCGGAACTGGCTATCCATAAGCCGGGCGATACGCGCCACCCAGCGCAGCCGCTCGTCGGCATCGAAGGAATTGGGCACAGAAGAGGGTTTGGGCAGGGCCATATACGGGAAAGTAGTATGGCCCCTATACGCCCGCCAGCGGGAGACGGACGCCTGGGCCTCTCCCACAATAGGGCTGGCGTTGCGCTCGCATTCCTGAGTCTTCGCTACCGCACAAACGCCGCCACCAGCCGGTTGAACTCCGCCGCCTGCTCGTAATGCGCAAAGTGGCCGGCTTCGGGCAGCAGCACTTGTTGCGCGTGGGGCAGGCGGGCCATGCCGGCGGCCGCTACCTGGGCGGTGGTGAGCTGCGGGTGCAGCGCCCGGTTGGGAATCAGGAAATCCTCGGCCCCGAATACGACCAGCGTGGGCTGCTGCACCTGCGGCAGGCGCTCGAAAATGGGGCCGTCGAGCATACCGGCCATGCTCTTGACCACCGTGAGGGCGTAGAGGCCGAAGTCGTCGCACTGCATCATGCGCAGGCGCTCGGTTATCCAGAGGTCCACGGCCGGGGGCATGCGGTAGAAGTTGTACTTGTGATTGGCGCGCACCTGGGCCTCGGGCGTGTGCCGGATGGACGCCACCGTGTAGAAGGCGCGCAGCTGCTCCCGCTCGGGCACGGTGAAGGTTTCGAAGCCGGCCGGCGAGGTGAGGACCAGCTTTTGGGCATCGGCGGGGTATTTTAGGGCCAGGGTCACCGCAATCTGGCCGCCCATGCTGTGGCCCACCAGTGTCACGTTTTTGAGGTGCAGCTTCTGGATGAATTGGTGGAGCACCTCGGCGTAAAAATCCATGGTGCCGGGGTAGTGGCCTTTGGAGGATTTGCCGTAGCCCGGCAGGTCGAGGGCCAGGCAGCGGCTGCTGCGGCTCAACTCGGGGAGGGTGCGCTCCCAGGCCCGCACGTAGCTGCTCAGGCCGTGGATGAAAATGAGGGTGTTGCTGCCCTGGCCGGCATCGACGTAGGCGATTTCCAGCGAATCGGCCAGCGCCACGCGGCGCTCGGGAAAGCCGTAGGGGCCAATAACCTGGCGGATAGGCTCGGTTTGCGTCGGAGATGACATCGCCGGGAAGCTTGCGGTGAGAAGGAGGAAAAGGAGGGTAGAGACGCAATATTTTGCGTCTCGTCGTTGAACGGCTGGCGTTGAACCATGCCCGAACGGCGCGGAAAGGGCGTTGCGAAATGGGGCTGATTTTTGGCGGAAACCCACACGATTCCCGAACGGCGCGGACGCCGAGACGCAAAATATTGCGTCTCTACATCGTTTTAGAAAACTGTTCACACCGCTGCCTGAAGGGCTTTTTTATTGATTTTACCCGTGTCGTTCTTCGGCAATTCCGCCACCAGCTCCAGGTACTTGGGCACCTTGAAGCGGGCCAGGTTGCCGGCGCAGTAGGCCAGCAGGGCCTCGGCGGAAATGTCGAGGCCACGGGTTACGATGAAGGCTTTGCCGACTTCGCCCCAGCGGGCATCGGGCACGCCGATAACCGCCACTTCCGACACGCCGGGGAAGGTGAGCAGGAAGCGCTCAATTTCGGCCGGGTACACGTTTTCGCCGCCCGAGATGTACATGTTTTTGATGCGGTCCATCACGAAGAAATAGCCTTCCTCGTCGCGCCGGAGCAGGTCGCCGGTGCGGAACCAGCCGTCGGGCAGGGCCTTGGCGGTGGCTTCGGGGTCGCGCCAGTACCCGGGGGTGGTCATGGGGCCGCGCAGGCAGAGCTCGCCCACTTCGTTGGGGCCCACTTCGTGGCCCTGCTCATTGATGAGGCGGGTTTCGACGTAGAAATTGGCCCGCCCGATGGAGCCAATTTTGCGCACGGCATCGTCCTGGTGCAGCGAAAACAAGTTGGGGCCCACCTCCGTGAGACCGAAGCCCTGCCGAATTTTGATGCCCTTGCGGTCCCAGGCCCGGATAACTTCCAGCGGCAGCGCCTCGCCGCCCACAATGAAGTAGCGCAGGCTGCCGAGGTCGGAAGTGGCGAAGGCGGGGCTTTCCATCATCATCCTGAGCATGGTGGGCACGCCCATGAAGATGTCGGCCCGCTCCTGGTCGAGCAGCGCGAGGATGCGCTCGGGCTGGAATTTCCTGAGCAGCCCCACCGTGGCTCCCCGGTGCAGAAACGGCGTGAGCAGCACGTTCCAGCCGCCGGTGTGGAAGGGCGGCATGCAGTTGATGGTGACGTCGCCGGGCGTGATTTCGAGGCTCAGGCTGGTGTTGAGGCTGTTCCAGAGCAGCATCCGATGCGTGTAGAGAGCGCCCTTGGGGAAGCCCGTGGTGCCGGAGGTGTAGAGGATGAATACAGGGTCGTCCTCGTCGGGCTCGGGGCCGGCCCAGGCGGGCTGAGGCGTGGCCAGGCCGCGCTGGCAGAGTTCAGTCAGGGTTTGCAGCGGCCACACGCGCGGCACGGCGGCCAGGCCGGGCAGCGCGAGGGCTTTGTCCTGAAACTGCTCTTCGTAGATGAGCAGCGCGGGCTCGCAGTTGCGCACCAGGTAGTCGATTTCGCCGCAGGCCAGCCGGTAGTTGATGGGCACGAGGACGAGGCCGGTTTTCTGGGCGGCCACAAACAGGGCCACGTACTCCAGGCAATGCTCGGCAAGGACCATGATGCGGTCGCCCTTTTGCAGGCCGTAGGTTTGGATGAGCTCGACGGCGAGGTGGTTGGCGGCCTGGTTGAGCTCGGCGTAGGTGTAAGCGCGGTCGGTATCCAGCTCTTTCAGCGCCGGTTGGTGCGGGGAATAGAGGGCCCACTTGGCGACCCAGTCTTTGGTGTACATGATGCGGTGGGGTTTTTCGTTCACCTGCCCCCCCGGCCCCCTCTCCGGCGGAGAGGGGGAGCCTGACGATTGGCAAAGCGTAGATTGACAGGGTTAAAAGAACGTCATGCCCATCTGGCGTTCGCGCAGTCGAAGCATCTCTACCGCTTCGTTGGGCCGATTGAATTACTGCTGCGGTAGAGATGCTTCGGCAAGCTCAGCATGACGTTCGATAGTTAGTTGCACCGGGGTTTCCGGTGTTTCCACAACCACGCCAGCCGCTTCAGTTTCTTCCGAAACCCCAACCCGCCGCCGCGCCAGATACCACGCGCCGCCCACCGCCACCGAGGCCATAATGCCCAGCGCGGCCGACACGCCCGGGTTGCGCACCGGCGCCTGCATATAAGGCGTAAGCCGCCCGAAATACACCGCGAAATGCACCAGCAGCGCCGTAACCGAAGCCATAGTCACCGCTATGCGCGGGGCATCACGCAGGAAAATACCGAAGCTGACCGGCACGAAAGCCGCCGCGAAATAGGCGTAGACGCCGGTTTGGGCGAAGATGGCCACGCTCAGCTTGGCGTTGATAAACTGGTCGTAGGACAGCCAGATGGCCACGCCGCCCAAGGCCGCAATTACGGCGCGGTTCAGCAGAATTTCGCGGCCGAAACCGCCCGGTCCGGCGAAGGCCGTGGCGGGCAGCAGCGGCCGGATGATATCGGCCGTGATGGTGCTGGAGAGCGACTGAATCAGGCTTTCGAGGGTGGAAATTCCGGCTGAAATCAAGCCCATAATAACCAGCAGGCCGACGTAGACCGGAAACTCGCGCACCACGTAGGCCGACATAATCTTATCCATCTTCAGTTCCTGCCCGTTCAGCATCAACCCCGGGAAAGCCATCCGCGCATACAGCCCCACGAACACCACCGAGAAAAACACCATGAGCACTGCCACCGCCGTGAGCAGGTAGCGATTTACGTCCTTCTCGCTGTCGAGCAGCAGCGATTTGGTGATGAGGTGAGGCTGGCACACGATGGCCGTGCCGATAACTATCTGGCAGATGATGATTTCGAAATAGTCGCGAAATAGGTAGCTGCCGGGGTTGGTAGCGTGGGTCAGGGCTGGGTCTATGGTGGCCAGCTTCGCAACGAACCCATGTACACCCTGGCTGAAATGCTCGTAGCCCGAGGTGAGTAGCACGATGGCCACCAGCAGCTTTAGCGAGGCTTGAATAGTGTTGGTGTACACCATCGAATTGGCCCCGCCAAACATCATGTAGCCGAAAATAAACACCACCACCGATACCAGCACCGGCAGCGGCGGCGCGTTCAGGGCATTGCTGAGCACCTGCGTGAGCCCCACGCAAATGAGCACGATGAAGGTGATGAGCAGCAGCGACAGCCACCCGAAGTAGCGCGTAAGCCCCGCGCTCTGGAACCGCGAGCCAATCCACTGCGCCAGCGTGTGGGCCTTCACCGTCTGCCCGTGCTTGCGGAAACCCTTCGTGAACACCACCAGCGACACCATCGAAGCCAGCGGCATCACCACGCCGAAGGAGAGCATGGCACTCAGGCCATTGATGGCCACGAAGCCGGGATTGATGATAAACGTGGCCGCGCTGGTCATGGAGGCCGCCAGCGAGAGCCCCACAGCCACCGGCGAAAACCGCACCGAGCCCACCGCGTAGTCCGACATGCTCTTGATTTTCAGGGCCCCGCGTACCACGAAGAAGAGGATAACCGCCGCGTAGCAGGCCAGCAGAATGGCCGTGGCGGTTACTTGTTGGGGAGTAGCGATGCCGGGCATAGGTGGGAATGTAGCGCGGACTTTGTAGTCCGCAAGTGAACATAGTAACTATTTATAAGTCAGCCAAATGTTGGCCGGCGGCATTCGGACGCGGACTACAAAGTCCGCGCTACGTGCTGCGCTACATCCTAAACGCCGCCCCGGCGAAGGCTAGCCCGCCGCCGGAGCCAATCAAAAACACCAGGTCATTTTCCTTGATATCGCCACTGCTAACGGCCTTATCCAACGCCATCGGAATAGCGGCCGAGCCCGTGTAACCGAACTGCTGCATGATGAGCGGAGCCCGCTCGCGGGGCACGCCCAGCCGGTCCAGCGTTTCGTAGATGGCGTGGATGTTGAGCTGCGTCATCACGTAGTGGTCCACCTCGCAGGGACAAATCCCAATATCAGCGGCCATTTCCTTCGCCAGGCGCGTCCAGATGTCGGGGTTGATTTCCTTGGGGAAGCGGTGCACGAACTTTAATTTGTGGTCGTTGCGGGCCAGCACGTCGGCCGTCAGCGGCTGATTGGTGGCCCCTGCGTAGATGCCCATCCAGCCGGTGTACTGGCCTTCGGTGTGCAGGCGGCTGGTGAGGAAGCCCCGGTCGGTGTTCTCGGCCGAAGTCAGCAGCACGGCTCCGGCCCCGTCGGCGAAGAGCGTCACGGTTTTCTTGTCGGTGAGGTCGAGGTATTTGCTCATGGCGTAGCCGCCGATGACGAGCACGCGGTTGTAGCGCGTGTCGGAGGTGATGTATTTGGCGGCCACGTCGAGAGCCGTCACGAAGCCGGCGCAGGCGGCGTTGAGGTCAAAAGTTCCGGCGCTCGTGGCCCCCAGCCGGTGTTGCAGCACGGTGGCGGTAGCGGGCGACACGTATTCCGGCGTGTCGGTGGCCACGATGAGCAGGTCCAGTTCGGCGGGCCGCACGCCGGCGCGTTGTAGCGCCTGCCGGGCCGCATGCTCGCAGAGGTCGGCCACCGATTCATCGGCGGCGCACCAGCGGCGGGAGTGAATGTTCACGTTCTGGCGCAGCCAGGTGTCCACGTCCTCGCCCAGCAGCTCGTTAAAATAGCTATTGGGCAGTTCCCGCGCCGGGGCGTAGGAACCAGTGGCAGATATGAGCGCGCGGCGGCCGGTAGCAGTCTGCATGGCTTAAATCGTTACGGCTCCGTCCACGCTCAGCACCGTGCCGGAGATGAAGCCGGCCTCGTCGGAAGCCAGGAAGAGGTAGGCGCTGGCAATGTCCTCGGGGGTGCCCAAGCGGCGCAGCGGGGTGCGGCCCTTCAGCATTTCCACCACTTTTTCCGGAATGGTTTCAATCATGTCGGTGGCGATGAAGCCGGGGGCCACGGCGTTTACCGTGATGTTGTACTTGCCCAGCTCGCGCGCCAGCGTCTTGGTAAGGCCGATGAGGCCGGCCTTGGTGGCCGCGTAGTTGGCTTGGCCAAAGTTGCCGTACAGCCCGACTACGGAGGAAGTGTTGATGATGCGCCCGCGCTGCTGTGCCTCCATAAACGGGGCCACGGCCTGGGTGCAGACGAATACGCCGGTCAGGTTCACATCGAGCACCTGCTGCCACTGGGCCAGCGTCATCTTGCGCAGCGTGGCGTCGCGCGTGATGCCGGCGTTGTTTATCAGCACGTCGATGCGGCCGAACTGGTCGTGCACTGCTTTCGCGGCGGCGGCCACCTGTTCGGGCTGGGTGGTGTTTACCTGCGCCAATACCACTTGTCCGCCGGCCGCTTCTATCTCGCCGCGGGTGGCCGCGGCTTTCGCCTGGTCAATATCCCAAATGACGACAGTAGCCCCCTCGGCCGCAAACCGTAGGGCCGATACCCGGCCAATACCGCTGGCCCCGCCCGTGATAATGACAACCTTATCCTGTGCTCGTTTCATGCTGATTATTAATGCAGCATGAAAGTAGCGGGAGGCATGGCCGAGGCAGTAGAACCAGCGAAGAAAACCGGGGTGGACTTACCGTAATTTATTTCCAGCGGAAATAATTAAAAATCTTCATATCAAATTCTTACACCTGCTAAATCATTCCCGGACTCAAGTATCAACCAAAAGTGCGGAGCTGATGCTACGCCAACCTACCTGGTCGTTCAGTTCCAGCTGCTCCATCCGTACCCGGCTGATAATAGTCACGCACCAGCATGATGATAGTCAGTGCGAAGCTGCTGGCTACGATGGATTTTTGCAGATTCCCAATCAACTGGCGCGCAACCTTGCTTAACGACCTTCCTACCGCTATGGATAAGTACTTATTGCTACTGGCCCTGGTGGCGCTTTCGTTTTCCGCTCCGGCCCAGGCGTTGACACTGGATAAGGTGCCCGCGCCCGTGCAAGCCACGTTGCATACCAAGTTTCCGGCCGCGAAGTCCGTTGCCTGGGAGAAGACGGACCAGGGCCAGTATGCGGCCAGCTTTAGCCACCGGGGAAAGCCCGTTAAGGCGCTAATTTCGCCTGCTGGCGTATTGACTGCCACCAAATCCAGCCTATCGCCGGGGAAACTGCCGGCCCAGGTGCGTGCTACGCTGGCCCTGGAATACCGGGACTACCAAATCACCGGTGCCTCCCTACTCACCTCGCCCACCGGCGTTAAAAGCTACCAGGTGGAAGTGAGCATGGAAGGCACCAGCCACCCCGTCATATTTCGGGCCGACGGCTCGCGGGTGAAGAAACCCAGAGCAAGAAAACAGCGACTCCCAATGCCGCAGGTACTTTTTCTGCCCTCCTCTTTGGCTCGCTTCTGCTCGTAGTCTTTTCCCAATTAGCCCTCGCTACGTTTAGACCAGTCCCGCTACCACAGGTAGCACTGTTTCCACCTAACCGGGCTCGTTTTGAATGACCTTAAAACGAAGAAACCCGCCGGATAAGGGCGGGTTTCAATCATTGTAGCGCTCCCTCCTGAGACCGAATAAAACGCCTACAATGGCATAAGAGTGCATTTTTTGCCTTTCGTCCCGGTTTCCGTCCCACACCCATTTTCCGTCCCGGTTTTGTAAATACTACCCGCTCCCTGCAAAAGTAGCTAAACAGAATTAGTGCAATTTTATGGAGGCCCAGGCAAGTCGATTGTAGTACGTACCGTTTCGCTAAACAATCTCCCCCTCGATTAACGACACCTTGGCTTTGGACGGTGGCCGCCCTTGATGACGGGGCGGTCCGGTGGTGCACCGTTACTCAGCGAAAGCCATTGGCTCCACGTTTCCAGGGCCGGTCAGCCGGTGCGCGCCTGCTGTTGCCTTGGCCCGCGCCAACGGCTTGAGGCCAAACAGGACCCGCAGCACGGTGAATCGCTCGATGACGAGGTACAAGAGCAGGGTGAACCCGAAGGTGCCCAGGGCTGTGATGAGAAATTTAGCGGCGTTGGTGGCGTGTAATTGCAGCACGTAGTAGCCGAGCACGATGAGCACGGTTTGGTGCAGGATGTAGAAGGGGTATACGGCCTCGTTGGCGCGCTGGAGCAGGGGCGAGTTGCGGTTGAGGTAGCGGCGGCCGAACCCGACGCAGACGAGTATCCAGCACCAGCAGTTGAAGGCTTGTACGACGCGCTTGATGGCCCCGCCGATGAGCGAATAATAATAATAATCGTCGCCCCAGTAGTAGAAGCAGAACGCGGCCAGGCCCAGGGCCAGGAACAGGTAGCGCTGCCGCTCGGCGGCCTGCCAGAACCCGGCCAGCGGGCCGAGCAGGTAGCCGTAGAGGAACAGCGTGAGGTAGAAGGCGAAGTTGAACCAGTCGTGCACCAGGTTGCGGGTATCGGGCCAGTAGGAACGCAGCGTGAGCTGGATGATGATGAGGGGAAGGGCAAACAGCAGCACGACGCCCGACCGGCTCAGCCACTGGCCCAGGCGGGCGAGGGCGGCCTGCGCGGCGGGCTTGCGCAGCTGCACAAACAGGGGCAGGCTGAGCAGCGAAAACACCAGCAGGTAGGCAATAAACCAGAGGTGGTTCCAGGTGAAGTTGCCCTTCGGCGCGGCCCCGTTGAAGTAGTGCGGGTAGAAGTCGAGCAGGGAAGTGTAGTGCGCGCCCTCGGACAAACGCTGGTAGTAGACCTGCGGCACCACGACGACGCACATGCCGAAAATGAGGGGCAGCAGCAGGCGTTGCGCCCGCTCGCCGGCAAACTGGCCGGCGGTGCGGCGGTTCAGGGCGAAGGTGACGCCCACCCCGGATATCACAAACAGCAGGGGCATGCGCCACTGGTTGAGAAACTCCATGGGCAGTTCCAGCGCAGGGCTGGTGGTGTGGCTCATGATGTGGAATTTCCAGCCCACGAACACCAGGCCGGTGTGGTAGAGGATGAGCAGCGCGAAGGCGAGCACCCGCAGCCAGTCGAGGTCGTAGCGGCGGGCGGCGGTTGGGAGGGCGGTGGTTGGGCTCATGGCCGGGGAGGGGGTAGGTGAATCGATGCTCAAACCTACCGGCACCTCTCCCCTACCCACGACACGCCTCGCAAACCCGGCGTACTACCTTGCGAATTCGCACTTGGTCATTTAGCTAACGCGCTGGCGTCATGCCGATAGCATGGTTTTGCGAAATTGGGACGGGGTGGTCTGCGTGCTCTTTTTAAAGGCGGCGTTGAAGGCCGACTTGGAGTTGAAGCCGGCGGCAAACCCGATTTCTTCCAGCTTGAGGTGGGCCGTTTCGGGCAGCTGGAGCTGGCGCTTCACTTCCTCGATGCGGTAGGAGTTGAGGAAGTCGAAGAAGTTTTGCTGGCACTGTTCGTTGATGACCTGCGAGAGGTGGTGCGGCGGCAGACGTAGCTGCGCAGCCAGGTCGGCCAGCGACAGGTCGGGGTTCTGGTAGGGCCGGTCGGTGGCCATAAGCGTGCGCAGCCGGGCCAGGATGTCGGCGGTGGCTTCGGGGGCCAGCGCGGTTTTCTCATATTTCCGGCGCGGGGCGGCGGGCTCTTCGGGCAGCTCTTCGGGCGGGGTTTGCAGGGCCAGCAGGGTGGACCGGCTGATGGCCCGGCCGCTCATGCTGTAGAAGAGCAGGGAGATGAGCGAGGCCACCCACACGTCGCCGGCGTCGGTGCCGCTGGTAGGGCTGGCGACGTGGAAGTAAGTAGTGGCGCCCAGGTACACGAGCAGCAGCAGTCCGAACCCGATGCCCAGCCGCTTCAGCCACCCGAGCAGCGGGGCCGGCGCGGCGGGCCGGGCCGCCTGCTGGCGCTGGTACCCGAAGAAGGTGCGCAACAGCAGGCCCAGGTACAGCAGCAGATAAGAGCCCAGCACGAGGTAGAAAAAGTCGTAGAACCGGTCGTAGGTACCAAACCACCAGAACGGATGCTCGGCCACCGCCGTGACCAGGTGCGGCTGGTGAAACGACTCGGCCACGGTGCGCAGCTTCCAAGCGTTGCTTTGGGCGAAGAAGGGCACTAAGTACACCGCGTGGGCCACAGCGGGCAGCAGCAGCAGCAGGTAGCGCGGCCGCCAGCGAAACGCGGACTCGGTGAGGCTCCGGGCGTAGAGGTAGAGCAGCGGCGACACCACGAAAGTCAGCGGCTCGGTGAGGCCCACAAAGAAGGGCGCAAACTGCACGTAGCCGGAGTAGCAGAGCAGAATCTCGACCACCAGCAGCGCCAGGCTGAGCACCAGCAGCGCCAGCAGCCGGTTGCTGAGGGCCCGGCCTTCGGGCGAGAAGAAGAACGTCCAGCTCAGCAACAGCCCCTGCGCGGCGCCCAGCAAAATCAGGACGGACCATAAGTTGAGAAAAGGCAGCACGGCGGGCAATTGAAGCGGTTGTGTCGGAATGCGAGCAAGCTAGGTAGGAATTCCGGCTAAGCACGACAAAGGCTCGTATCAGTGAACGCCTAGCAGCTGCCCAGCATTGGGTGCTAATGAGCCATTGCAGCGCCGGACGAGTTTAAGAAACCAGTCTACAATTCAAAGTTTACGAAATGCGCAGAGGAGATGAGTTTCGTAGACTGCTGTCGCGCCTTGTATGCGGCCCAGGCGGCCCCTGCGCCGAAAGTGAAAGCACTGGCCTGAGCCTGCGGGTGCTGTCTTAACGCCGGGCAACGCAATTGATAGGGGAAGCGGTAGCTGGCCGACCGGGTATTCTGAAGCCAATCAGCAGAGTAAATCGCCCCAGCGCCACGGGGATGCTCTGCTCACCCGCAAGTCTTTGGCTAAGGCACCAACCCCCACGTCGCCGGGCCGGCGTGAACTACCCCCAAAGGGGTGTTACTTGCGGGCCGGTTCACGAGTGAAATGACAAGGGTTCAGCGGCCGGCAGGCATTGACAACCCCGGCACCGTGACTACCAAAAGCACTCGTCAGTAGCGGGATATTCAGGATGGAAGCCATGCAGGAAAGACTGATTAATTATTTCTCCCGCATCATGCCGCTGACCGACGCCGAAGCGGCCGCCATCCGAGACAGCATGTGCATCAAGCCGTTTCCCAAAGGCACGGTGCTCCTGAGGGAAGGGCAGGTTTCGACGGAATGCTACTTTGTGCTGGCCGGCTGTGTCCGGCAGTACTACCTGGTGGACGGCGAGGAGAAAACGACGAACTTTTTCACTGAAAACCAGTGGGTCGTCTCCGTTAACAGCTTCGCGAACCAAGCGCCCGCTAACCATTATTTTGCCTGCTGCGAAGACTCCCAGTTGGTTGTGGGCACCGAGCAGAAGGAAAACGACCTGTACGAGCGGTTTCCCCGGCTCGAAACCATTTCCCGCCTCGTGATGGGCACCGTTTTTGGCGAGCTGCAGGAGCAGCTGGCGACCTACCTGACCGATACTCCCGAGCAGCGCTACCAGAAATTGCTCAAAGCCCGCCCTGACTTGTTCCAGCGCATCCCCCAGTACCAGCTGGCCAGCTACATTGGGGTGACGCCCGAATCGTTGAGCCGCATCCGGAAGCGCATTACCACGCCGGCCGCCCCCGTAACCCACTCCCCGGCCGAAAAGGCAGCCCGCGGATAAGCAGCCAAATGCCCAGGGCCACTTCAAACAAGCCGCCCGGCACGGACAGCCACACGCCCACGGGAAATCCGAACAGTTCCAGCACGGCCCCTATGGCCAGCAAGGCATAACCCACCAGCCCCGGCAGGGCAATGAATCCAGGGACCAGCCGGTGCCGGTAGAGCAGGCAGCAAAAGCCCAGGCTCCCCAGCCCCAGCAGAAGCATGGCCATTTGATACGCCCGAAAGCTGGCCGCCCGGGCCAGCTGCGCCAGGACATCGAACCCAGGGGTGCTCAAGCCCCCCGTTTTCCCGTATTCTTCGCTGAGGGTAAGCAGCGACAGCAGGCTGATTAAGCCCCCGAGCAGCAGCACCGACTCGGCAAGCCGGACGCTGACATACGCTAGGGCAATACGCTTATTCAGCCCGGCCAAGATGGGGTAGAGCAGTACGCCAATGGCCACGACGGCAACGGAATTGGCCAGCACCAGCAGGGCCCCCGTGGTTACCCATGGCGTACTGGCAACTGCTTCGGACAGGTAGTTGGGGTTGTCAAAAACTGTGGACAGGATACTGCTGCCCGCTGCGTAGGTGAGCAAGGGCAGCAGGAAAAGAACTCCTAACGCGCGGCCGGTGGGGTGGGTGGGCTTCATGCGGACAACTTTTGCGGGGTTTATTACCGGACAAAGGTTGCCAGTGGCAGCCGTCTATTTCGTTGACTTTGGGTAAGATACGTGGCTGCTTCGCAAAAATATGAACAATAATCAGCTGTGAAAAAAACAGGCTAGCGACTACCTACGCCAGCTCCAGCTGCGCAAACTTTCGTTGCAGCAGCGCCAGGTAGCCATCCTTCAGCTCCGGCGGCAGGAAGCTTTCCGCCAGCAGCTTATCCCATGCCGGCCGGGCGCGGGTGAACTTCGCAAACAGCCCCGTCATTACCTTCTCATCCACGCCGGCCCGCAGGCCCGCCGCGCGGAAATCCTCCTGCCGCAGCTTCCTCTTTCTGCCGTTCAGCGTCAGCGCCAGCTCCTCCGCGTCGGCCGGATTCACCAGCGCCGTGGCCACCAGGTCGTAGGCCGGGGCCAGCCCGTAGCCCAGGCCCGGTGTGTGCAGCAGCGAGAAGTTTTTCAGGTGCATATCAGCGTTGCCGGTCAGAAAGCTGAACAGCACCAGCTCGTAGAAATTCACCACGTCCAGACCAGGATTGGCGGAGTAGGTGCGCAGGGCTTTGGCTATCTGCTCGTGCGAGCCGTCGTACTTGTTTTCGGTCAGCCGCCCGGTCAGTTGGCACATGTCTTCCATGTGCAGCTTCTGCCCTTTCAGGCGGTCAATGCGCCGCGTCACGTAGGCCAGGGCTCCATCCTGCAGCCGCAGTAGCCCGTGTGGCACGGTGGCAATGCGGACTGCCTCGGCCAAATGCATGGTGGCATCTTCTACTTCGGGCAGGTGCGGGTAGCGCGAAGTCGGCGGCTTCAGGATATACTCGCCACCCAGAGCCCCCACGATGGTCAGCCGGGCCGGCCCATTAGCAACACTGCCCGGCACCAGCGACAACGACAGCTTGGGCTGTACACCCGTCACCGTTATGTGCTGGCTCACAATCTTCTCCGCCAAGCCCAGCATCTGCGTTTCCGAATAGGGAAATGTCGGCGGCGTTGCCCGCCCGAACAGCTTGCGGCTGCAGGCCGGGTGATAGTCCAGCTGGCCAGCTGCCAGCTGCTGGTAGCAGTAAAGGCAGCGGCTCATGCGTCGTCAGTGTTAGGAAGTGGGTGGATGCTCACGGCGCCGATACAGTCGCGGCAGCAGGCCAGCAGCAGCCCCATCCGGTCCCGGACGTTCAGCTTCCAGTTGCGCTCGGCCACGTCCAGCAGCCACCCCTCAGGAATCAGCCCGTCGAAGAAAGGAAACAGTACCCGCTCCATGTAGGGCTGCTCGCGCAGCGGCAGCGTCAGACTGACCGGCTCCGCGGTGGATGTAGCAAGGTAGTCCGGCGCATAGGCGAAAGTGTAGCCCTGCTCATCCTGCTTCAGGTAGCCCGCCACCTGGCTGTGCATATGTACTTCTGCTTGGCGCATGGGTTATTCCGGTTCGGGTGAAGACAGCACGGGCACCGGCCCTACTTCGTGGCCAAACAGGTGAAGCACAGCGTTAACCTTATCCAGCCGCAGCGTGCTTTTCCCCTGTTCCAATTCACGTACAAAACGCAGGCCCACTCCCGCTTTGGCCGCCAAGTCGGGCTGCGACAGCCGTAGCAGACGGCGGCGCTGTTTTACAAAAGCGGCCAGCGGGTCAAGCATCATGAATACCCGAACGGGTATAGTTTGTAGTCATGTGAGAAATATTACACCTGAACGGGTATAAATATACTACATAAGGGTCTAATTATACCCAATAGGGTATAATTTTCTTGCAACAGCTACGCTCTTAGATAACATCGGCGTAGAAAATCCGCACCACGCGCCACATGAATCGAATGTCTTCCCCAGCCACCGGCAGGCTTCCGGCGTTGGGGTTGTCGGCGTGCAGCACCAGAATGCCCCGCTCTAAAATGTCGTTGCTCTTCACCCTTTTGATAGTCAACTGATTGCCAAAGGCCACCACATAGACCCCGCTGGTGGCATACTTTACATCAGACAGCGCCACCCGCACCCCTACCACCTTCATGCCGGAGCGCAGCTGCGGCTCCATCGAATCGCCATCAATCTCAAAGCCCTTCGTGCCCGGCTTGCGCATCTCCGGCGTCGGGTCGTAGATGCGCACGATTTCCAGACTCTCGAACTGGCTCACTTCCCCGCCGTCGTCCATTAGTTCGAGAAAGCTGCCGCGCACTTTGCAACTGACAAAATCAATGTCCAGATAGTCGCCTTCTTCCAGGCCGGCCAGCATCTTCACGTTACCACCCAATTGGCTGAAGTCCTCCATCGGCCCGCTGCCAAACCATAGCCAGTTGCGGCTGATGCCCAGCTTGGCCACGATGGTTTCCAGCGCCTCATTGCTCGGCTGATGGCGACCGGCCTCCAGTTGCGCAATAGAGGGGCGCGAGGTCCCTATCAGGTCGGCCATTTCTTGTTGCGTCATGTCGCGGGATTTGCGCACCACCCTTAGCCGCTCACTCATTATCAACGACGGCAGCGGGGTCATATCGCTCAGTTTTTTCCGTTCAAGCATTTTCGTTTTGCAACTTTTGGTAACTTTTACCTACATTTGAGCGTCACATTGATTTCAAAGGTAACAGATATTTGACCAAATGCAACCACTTGAAACCACCCCTACGCCGAAAGACCTGCGGATGTTACTTCCGCACGGTGCCATCTCGGACATCGCCCGTTTGCTAAAACTGTCGCACGCCGCCGTTTCCAAAGCCCTGCAGAAAGCAAAGCCAGCCCACCCTGCCGTTGCCGAAGCCATCCGCCTCATCAAAGCATCCGGCAGCCAAACCGTGCAACAGGACCTCGACCGCCTCAACCATTAAGCCCATTCACTCTTAACTACTTCCCCGACCATGCTTCTCCTTATCCCCGCTGACCACCCCTATCCCCGCCGCCCATTGCCGCCAGCGCCTTACCTGCTCGAAGAGCCCCGGAAAGCTACGGCAGCCGTGGAAGCCGCCATCCGGGCCTGCCCCAACTACCACTTCACCGCCGACTACCCCCGCCCGACATATGCACAGCGCTACGACTTGGGCGAGACTCTTGACAGTCCCTTCCTGACCTACCGCGAAGCCGTGTGGGTGGAGCTGTGGCGCTACGAGTTCGACACCGACACCGCCGCCCAGGTACTCACGCAGCTGCAGCGCATCATTGCCCATCGCAAAGCCTCCGGTATAGCCCCAGTGTACGATAAGGGCAAATGCTTCTTCCCCGAGCGCTCAACGCCCCCACAGCCATGACCGAGCTAACCACCACAACCGCTGACGGCCTGCACATCACCGTGCGCCTGCCCGACGACCATACGTGGGTGCGTGAATCACTGGAGAAAGCCTGTGCCGCCGAGGCCCGCCGCCAGCTCGAAACCGCCCCCACGCCCGACCCGGCCTATTCCGTACCCCGCACCGCCGAGCTGCTCGACCTGCACCCCGAAACCCTGCGCGACTACATGCGCCTGCCCGAGCACCATCCGCGCCGTCTGCATTACGTCACGGGCGAATCCAGCCGCGGCGACCGGGTCATGCTATCCCAAATCCACGACTGGCAGCGCCGGAACCGCACCGATGCCGAGCCAGTAGCTGCCCCCGGTGCCCGCGTCAAGCGCGGCCGCCCCTCCCGCTTCCAGCAGTAGCCCTTTCCTCAATTCCACCAGCAACCAGCAGCCAAATCCGGCCGCCCAAATCCCTGTTCCTTATGTCGCAGCTACTCCCAGTCGTCGGCCCTGCCGGAGCCGACCCCTACAGCCCGGAGGCCACTACTTCCATCATCACCATTCTGAGGGTCAAAGTCAAAGACCAGCAGCTGACCTGCGAATTCACCGAGCAGCGCAATGCAGAGGCCCCACCCCGCGCCTTCGCCCTCACCTGCGCCGAGCAGGTTCACCCCGACCTGACCCACGCCCTGAGCCGCCTGGTGCCCCACCTCTGCCTGCTTGCCGAGCAGTTGACCGAGACGCCCGATTTCTGGCCCGACGAATCCGAAGAGCTACCCGCACTGTTCGAGCCCTTCACCGTCACCGGCTTTTCCATGGGCCGCCACCAAAGCGGCGTCACGCTCATCGGTCAGCGCGAGCTAACCGCCGGCCGGGTGCTCAACCTGACCACACCCTATCAGTCATTCGACGACGAGCAAGGCAGCTACCCCTACACCGGCCTATTGGAAACCACCCTGGCCACCGCACTGGCAGAAGTTGAAGCCGCCCTGCGCGGCAAATGCACTGACTACCGGCAGCTCAACCTCTTCGGCCAGCCCACTGAGACCATCCCCGTCCAATATGTGTCCACGCTGACACGCGCATGAAACTCCCGGCCATCCAATTCTACCCCGGCGACTGGCATAAGGACCAGGGCGTCCAGGCCCTCGACCTCGCGCAGCGCGGGGCCTGGTTCGAACTGCTGTTGATGATGCACGACAGCGACGTCGGCGTCAGCCAACCGGGGCTGAAGGCAGGACGGAGGCAGTCTGCAGCTATTCCCCGCGCCGCTGCTGCCGTCTGCTTATTTGCCTAATTTGCGGTTCCTTTAACAGTTATCTTCTTTCACATTGTCTGCGTTTGGCCGGGCCCGATTTATTTTCTTCTTCGTCTTACTGCTGGTAGTGGGTCTGCCTTGGGCCGGGCAGGCAGCTTCGCCGCCCAGGCCGGTTGGCAACGATACGGTGCAGCGGCTGACAGCCTATCACTTTGTTCTCACCAGCTTGCCGGCCAATACCCCCGGCGATGCGGCGCTCTACCTGGTTGGCTCCTTCAACAACTGGCAGCCGGCCGATGCCCGCTACCGGTTTCGGCGGCAGGCCAACGGCCTGTTTGGCCTCACGCTGCGCACGGAGCAGGCCCGGCTCGAATACAAAGTGTCGCGGGGCAGCTGGGCAGCTATTGAGGGAAGCGGGCACGGGCAGGTGCGGGCCAACCGCCTGGCGACGCGCCAGCAGGCGCAGGCCGGCGACGTGGAAGTGCGCGTGCAAAGCTGGGAAGACCTGACCGGCACCTTCCAGTTCTATTCGCTCTACGACCTGCTGCTGCTGTTTTCGTGTTTCCAGGGCGTGCTGCTGCTGATTGCCATTCCCAGCCTGCAGCACGCCAACCGGGCGGCCAACCGCTGGCTGCTCTGGCTGCTGGGCTTGGGGGCCGGCTGCACCCTGCTCACGGTAATCAGCAGCGACCGAACGGTGGCCAATGCCTACCCGCAGCTGACGCTGGTACCCGACTTCATCTGGTTTGTCTACGGGCCGCTGTTCTACGGCTATATCCGCCGGCTGCTGTTCAACGAGGCGCCGCGGCCACGGCAGTGGCTGCAGCTGGTGCCCGCGGCGCTGCAGCTGCTGGTGTACCTGCCCTACTTTCTGCTCGACAGCTACGAGTTTCAGCTGCGGCTGGTCAGCCACGAAGCGGGCCTGCGGGCTGTGCTGCTGACCACCGGCCTGGTGGCGCTGCTCACCAACGTCGGCTACTGGCTGGCGAGCCGCCGGGTCATCCGGGACTACACCCGGCAGTACGAGGCCAGCGTGTCGTATGCCCAGAACCTGCGCTACCTCACCACCGTGCTCGGTATTCAAGCGGTGTGCCTGTTGCTGTGGAGCTTTCTGTTCGGCATTGTGCTGGCCAGCCGCTGGGCCACGTTCGATGTGTACACCCTCGTGGCCCGCAACCAGGCTCTGATTTGGCTGGTGTTTTCCACGCTGCCCTATTTTCTGGGCTACGTCGTGCTGCATCAGCCCGAAATTTTCCGGCTGGTACCGGTCCCAGCGGACCTGGGCGCGCTGCCGGCCGGGGCAGCGGTTGCCGGGGTACCCGTTTCGGCGCCAATGCCTGTCATGGCCGAGGTGGCCGGGGTGGCCATTACGGAGCCGCTGCCAGCTTTGCCGCGCCCACCCCGCCCGCCGGGCGCGCCGGGGTCGCTCGACCTGCCTGCCGCGCAGGCCACTGTGGCCGGTTACATGCGGCAGCACAAGCCCTATCTCAACCCGAGCCTGACCATTCACGAGCTGGCCATGGGGCTGCAGCTGCCGCCGCACGTGCTGTCCAAGGTCATCAACGAGGGCTTCGGCCAGAACTTCTTTGACTTCGTTAATTCCTACCGGGTCGACGAGTTTAAGCAGGTGATGGCCGCCCCGCAGGCCCGGCAGTACACGCTGCTGGCCCTGGCCCTGGAGGTGGGCTTCAACTCCAAGACGGCCTTCAACCGCGCCTTCAAAAAGCAAACCGACCAGACGCCACGCGAGTATTTCAGCGGCATCCGCGAGGAGTAGCGCCAGCCACCGAAGTTCCGCTTTCGGACAGAGGTACCAGAATTTAAAACAGATAAATAATTCACCAGCAAGTGTTTGGTAAATATCGTCGGGCATAAGGACCCGGCTTTGCAAAGTGGGGCGCGGCCCCAAAAACAGGGGGCTAGGTTTGCTGACCCGATTTGGCAAGGCGTTGGCCGGCCGAAGCAGGGCGCACACTTTCTCCCACCCGACGGCCCCTGATGCCGCGCTGTTTTTACGCCCCATGTCCTTTGCCAGACTGCTCCTTCTGTTGCTGCTGCTCGCCGGCAGCCCCCTCCGTGCTACGGCCACCGCGCACGGCGCCGGCCCCGGCACCCCGCCCATCAGCCGCATCGACCCGACGTTCTGGTGGGTGGGCATGAAGAACCCCAAGCTGCAGCTGCTGGTGCACGGGCCGGGCCTGGCCGCCAGCCAGGTGACCCTGGCCAGCTACCCCGGCGTCACGCTGGACAGCTTTCAGCGGCTGGAAAGCCCCAACTACCTGGTCGTCAATCTCACCATCGACACTGCCGCGAAGCCCGGCAAGCTGCAGCTGGAATTCAAGGGCAAGCGGAAAACCACTTACGCCTACGAGCTGCGGGCGCGCACCACGCCCGGCGACAAGACCAAGGTGCAGGGCATCAGCAGCGCCGACTTCATTTACCTGCTCATGCCCGACCGGTTTGCCAACGGCGACCCGACCAACGACGTGGTAAAAGGCAACCGGGCGCGTACCATCGCCCGCGACTCCATGTATGACCGCCACGGCGGCGACCTGAAGGGCATTGAGCAGCACTTTGATTACCTGAAAGAACTGGGCGTGACGGCCATCTGGCCCACCCCGGTGGTCGACAACAACATGCCCAAGGCCGGCTACCACGGCTACGCTCTCACCGATTACTACGCCGTGGACCCGCACTACGGCAGCAATGAGGACTACGTACGCTTCGTGCAGCACGCCCACGAGCAGGGCCTGAAGGTGGTGCACGACGTGGTGCTCAACCACATCGGCAGCTTCAACTACCTCTGGCTCGACCAGCCCGCCAAGGACTGGTTTCACCAGTGGCCCACCTTCACGCGGGGCAACTACCGCAACGGCACGGTAAACGACCCGCACGTGGCGGTGCTCGACCGCCAGCTGTTCAGCACCACCTGGTTCGACACCACCATGCCCGACCCGGCCCAGGAAAACCCATTGGTGGCCACCTACCTCATCCAGAATTTTCTGTGGTGGGTGGAGTACACCGGCGTCGACGGCTACCGCGTGGACACGTACACTTACTCCGACCCCACGTTTCTGATGAACTGGGGGAAAGCCATCCTGGAGGAGTATCCGCAGCTGGGCATGTTTGGCGAAACCTGGATGCAGCAAGGCGAAGGCGTGGCCCAGCAGGCGTTCTGGACCCGCAACGTGTTTCCGCCCATCAACGGCTTCAAGAGTAACCTGCCCGGCGCCCTCGACTTCATGCTGCGCATGACCCTGGTCGAGAGCCTGACCAAGCCCGTCGGTTTTGACGAGGGCGTGTCCAGGCTCTACTACGCCGTGCAGGGCGACTGGATGTACGAGGATGCCAGCCGCAACGTCATTTTCCTCGACAACCACGACGTGGACCGGATATTCTCGGTGCTGGGCGAGGACGTGAACAAGCAGAAAATGGCCCTGGCCTGGCTGCTGACCGAGCGCGGCATTCCGCAGCTCTACTACGGCACCGAGGTGCTGATGAAGAACTTCAGCCGCCCCGACGGGCTGCTGCGGGAAGACTTCCCCGGCGGCTGGCCCACCGACCCGAAAAACGCCTTCACGGCCGCCGGCCGCACCCCGGCCCAGCACGACATGCACACGTACGTGCGCAAGCTGGCCACCTACCGCAAAACCCACCCGGTGCTGCACACCGGTCAGCTCACCCATTTTGTGCCCGAAGACGGCGTGTACACCTACTTCCGCCACGATACCCAGGGCCACACCGTGCTGGTGATGCTGAACTGCAACCCGGCCGCGAAAACAGTGCCGCTGAACCGCTTTGCCGAGCGCCTGCGCGGCTACACCGCCGCCCGCGACGTGCTGACGGAAGCCGTGGTGCCCAACCTGCAAACAGCCACCGTGCCGGCCTTCACCGCCCTGGTGTGGGAGCTGCGTTGAGACCCTACCCAAAAAGGACGGTCATGCTGAGCTTGTCGAAGCATCTCTACCGCGCAAGTAATCCCACTGTTTGAATTAGTTACGCGGTAGAGATGCTTCGACAAGCTCAGCATGACCGTCCTTTTTTTGCTATTCGGATAGGCTCTAAGTCGGGCCGTCCGCCCACTTTCCGTTCTCACTGATTTTTCGCCCCGTCCTGTGTTGCGCACGCTTATCCTGGGAGGTACCACCTTCGACCACATCGTGACCCTGCCCGAACTGCCCGCCCCGCAGCCGCAGACCATTCACCGGGCGCCTTTTCACGAAGGTACCGGCTCAACCGGCGCGGGCAAGGCCCTGGCCCTGACAAAGCTGGGGCTGCCCGTCACCCTGTACTCGGCCGTAGGCGACGATGCCTACGGCCGCCACATCGTGGCCGATTTGCGCGCCCAGGGCGTGGAGGCCCACTACGTGTTGGACCCCGCCGGCACCGAACGCCACATCAACCTGATGGATGCCCAGGGCCGGCGCATTTCCCTCTTTATCACCCAGGCCTCGCCCACGTTGGCCTTCGACCACGCCCAGGTGGCAGGCCTCATCCGCGCCAGTGCGTGCGTGGTGCTGAACATCATCAGCTACTGCCAGCCGCTGATTCCGCTGCTCCGCGACTACCCGCACCCCATCTGGACCGACCTGCACGACTACGACGGCCACAACCCCTACCACCAGCCCTTCATCGAGGCCGCCCACTACATCCACCTCAGCTCCGATAACCTGCCCGACTACCGCCCGGTAATGCAGCAGCTGCGGGCGGCGGGCAAGCGGCTGGTGGTGTGCACCCACGGCGCGGCCGGAGCCACCCTGCTCACCGCCCAGGGCCAGTGGCTGGAGCAGGCCGCCGTGCCCGCGCCCGCCGTAGTGGACAGCAACGGGGCCGGCGACAACTTCTTCGCAGGGTTTCTTTTCGGCTTTCTGCGCCAGGAGCCCCTGCAAAAATGCCTGCAATACGCGACCTTATGTGGCAACTGGTGCGTGGGTGCCTTCGGCCTGGTAGACCCGCAGTTGAGCAGTTCCCGATTGGAAGCGGCTTGGCAGCAGCACTTCGGCAACGCCTAGTTCTATGCGGTGTTGGCGTGCCGGGCAAGCATAACGCAGGTGCAGACAACGAAATAAGGCTGCTGCAACGGGCTGCTCAATCGTTCGTAATCGCGGGCCGGGCAGCTACAGCGGCTGCACCAGGCGAAGCTGCCTGCACCGCCGGCAAGCGCCTGTTACAGCGTATCCGCACCCAGTTGCGCAAGCCCGCCCGCGCCTACGTTTCCGTAGCCGAGTTCTGCGCGTACACCAGCCTCCCGGAAGCCGAAGTAGCCGCCGCGCTCAACAGGCGCTGAAGGCACTTTGGAGGCAGTCTGTAGGCACCTCGCAGCCTGGCCGCCGTGATAGCCAGGCACTGTACCAGGGACAGAAAACATCGCTAGGAAAATTCCCGAAGCTGCGCTTCCCAGATTGCGCAGGGGTTGCCAATTCTCGGTAGTGATGCTTTCCACTTCCGGCATCGTTGGTCTTGCGGTTGTCGCGGAAGGTCAACAAGGATTAGACTGCCTTGTACCGTGCCTCCGATTGCTGCGATAGTGACGCTCGCCTCCCACCTTATCAGCCGCCCGGAGGCTAGCCACACCCCTATTCTGCCCGCAGGCTCAGCACGGGATTGCGGCGGGCGGCTCGCCAGGCCTGCACGCTTACCGTGAGCCAGGCAATGAGTAGGGCCCCCATTCCGGCGGCTGCGAAGTACCACCACTGCCACGCCACGTGGTAGGCAAAGCCTTCCAACCACCGCTGCAGTAGCAGGTAGCTCAGAGGCAGCGCCAGTACGATGGCCACGACGACCAGCCGGGTCAGGCTGCTGGTCAACAACCAGACGATACCCAGCTCGCTCGCGCCCAGGGCCTTGCGGATACCGATTTCCTTGCGCCGCCGCTCGGCCGTGAAGGCCGCCAGCCCTAGCAGGCCCAGGGCGGAAATGAGAATGGCCAGCCCGGCAAAGTAGCGGGCGAGCACGGCGACCCGCCGCTCGGCTACGTACTGGGCCTGGTAGTCGGCATCCAGAAACGTGTAGTCGAGCGTAAAGCCGGGGTTGTAGGCGGCGTACAGGTGCTGAAGCCGCGCAATCGTGGCCTGCTCCGCGTTGGGCTGGAGCTTCACTAGCACCGTGTTAATCTGGGGGTCGAGCCGGAGGAGAAGGGGTTTGATTTTTTCGTGCAGTGACTCATAGTGGAAGTCGCGGACCACGCCCACGATGCGGGCCCCGTCGAGCCGTTGGCCCACGGGGTCCGGCATCCCCAGGCCGGCCACCAGGGCCTGGTTGACGATGATACCAGCGCTGTCGGCGCGGAACTGCGGCGCAAAGCTGCGGCCTGCGACTAAGTGCATGCCCATCGTTTCCACCAGGCCGTAGTTGACCAGCATCGTCCCGACTGGCAGGCGCTTACCCCGCCAACTCATCTCCGCGACGTAGCGCCCCCCCAGGAAGCCGCCCAAGACGCTGGACGCCTGCACGACGCCGGGCAATTGCTTCACCTCGCTCAGAAAGGCCGCCTGCTGGCGCGCCGCCTTGCCGCCAGTATCAAAGCGAAGCACGTATGCCTTATCGTAGCCCAGCGGTTGGCGCTGCACAAACGCCAGCTGCGCGTTGACGACCACCACGGCCACGATGAACAGCACCGAGAGCGTGAACTGCAGCACGACCAGGCCCTGCCGCGTCCACACGTCGCCGGCCCTGGTCGGCAGCTTGCCTTTCAGCACGGCCGCCGGCTGGAAACCCGACAGGTAGAACGCGGGGTAACTGCCCGCCAGCAGCCCCGTACCCAGCGCCAGGGCCAGGCTGGCCCCCACCAGCTGCGGCTCCCAGCGCAAGGCCAGCGGCTTGCCCGTCAGCTCGCTGAACTGCGGGAGCACGAGCTGTACCAGCCCCACGGCCACGACCAGGGCCAGCAAGGCCATCACCACGGACTCGGTCAGGTACTGCCCCACCAGCGCGGCGCGGCTCGCCCCCAGGGCCTTGCGAATGCCCACTTCCTTTACCCGCCGCGAGGCCTTGGCGGTGAACAGGTTCATGAAATTGATGCTGGCAATCACCAGAATGAGCCCGGCAATCAGGGCGAACAGCCGCACGTAGGCAATGCGCCCCCCGGTGGCGACGCCGTTTTCGTAGGTGCCGTGCAGGTACCCCGCCGAGAACGGCCGCACAAACAGCGTGCGCGCCCGGGCCTGGGCCTGCGCGCTTTTGGTCTTCAGTAACCCTGCCAGCTTGGCTTGAAACTGCGCGGGGTCGGCGCCCTTCTTCAAGGCCAGGTAGGTGTTGAAGGGGCCGTCGTCGTCCCACTTGATGGTTTCGCTCATCTGCATCTGGTCCTTGAACGAGGCAAACGGCAGCACGCAGTCAAATTGCTCGGACGAGTTGCGGGGCACCCCGGCAAACACCCCGGCCACCAGGCAGGTCTGCTTTCGGTCGGCCATTTGCCATTCCACGGCTTTGCCCAGGCTGTTCTGCGGCGTCTGGAAGAGCTTGGTGGCCAAAGCCTCGGAGAGCACAATGGCGTGTTTATCCCGCAGCACCGTGGCAGGGGTGCCCACCAGCAGGGGGTAGGAAAACAGCTGGAAGAAGGCGGGGTCCGCGTATTTGGCGACGGCGGTGAGGTGCTGTCCGCCCGCCGCCAGCGTGAACGCGGGGAAGAACGGGACCGGCGTGGTGGTGGCCACGAATTCAATCTCCGGCATTTCCCGCCGCAGGGCCTCGGCCAGCAGCGGCACGGTACCGGTTTGGGTCTCGATGCCGGCGGCCGTGCGGTGGTTTTCCAGCACCTGGTAGAGCCGGCCGTCCAGGGCGTGGTAGCGGTCAAAGCTGCGCTCGTCGCTTATCCACAGGTAGATAAGCAGCGCGCAGGCCAAGCCGGTCGAGAGGCCAATCAGGTTGGTGAAGAACGTGCTTTTAAACCGCTTAAAGTTGCGGTAGATAAGCAGCAGGGGGTAGGGAAGCATGGCCGAAGGGGAAGGAAAGCGTTCAGAATTGGCTGCGGCTGTGTTCCAGCACCACCTGCCCGTCGAGCAGGCGGATGACGCGCCGGGCGTACCGGGCGTCGTGCTCGGAATGCGTGACCATGAGCACGGTCGTGCCCGCCTCGTTCAATTCGGTCAGCAGGCCCAGCACATCGTGGCCGCTGGCCGAGTCGAGGTTGCCGGTGGGCTCGTCGGCCAGCAGCAGCGGCGGGGCGTTCACCACGGCGCGGGCCACGGCCACGCGCTGCTGCTGCCCGCCCGAGAGTTGCAGCGGAAAGTGGTTGCGCCGGTGCAGCAGCTGCATTTTCTCCAACACCTGTTCCACCCGCTGCCGCCGCTCGGCGGCCCCCACGCCGAGGTAGCGCAGGGGCAGCTCCACGTTCTCAAACACCGTCAACTCGTCAATCAGGTTGAAGCTCTGAAACACGAAGCCCAGGCTGCGCTTGCGCAGCTCGGCCCGCTGGCGCTCCGAGTAGCGGCTAGTCTCGGTGCCCAGCAGTTGCAGGCTGCCGCCGTCGGGCTCATCGAGCAGGCCCAGCAGGTTGAGCAGCGTCGACTTGCCGCAGCCCGAGGGGCCCATGATGGCCACAAATTCCCCCTGCTCCACCGTCAGCGAGACGTGGTTCAGCGCTTTGGTTTGCACCTCCTCGGTGCGGTACACCTTTTCCAGGTTTTCGGTCTTAATTATGAACATTAGTCTTTTATGGCCAAGTAGTTATTAAAATACCTATGGCTGGCGATTGTCCAGCACTAGTTCCTGTTGGTCGGCGTACCCTTCGTAGCTGGAGGTCACGACCTGGTCGCCGGGCCGCAAGCCGGCCAGCACTTCATAATAATCGGGGTTCTGCCGCCCCAGCCGGATGGGCACCCGTTGGGCCCGGGTGCCGTCGGCCCCCAGCTTGAACGCCCAGTTGCCCACGGTTTGCTGGTAAAAGCCGCCTTTGGGCAGCAACACCGCCGGGGCCTTCGCACTCAGCGCCAGCCGGATGGGCAGGGTCTGGCCCCGCCGCAGGCCCGGTGGCGGGGCACCAGTAAAGGCCAGGTCGATTTGCAGGCCTTTGGCCACCTGGGCGAAGATTTTGGTCACGCGCAAGGCATACGCCCGGCCTTCTACCACGACCTCACCCACTTGACCGGCCCCGACGCGGGCAATGTAAAACTCGTCCACGACGGCGTGTAGTTTCACACCCGTCAGCGCGTCAATCTGTCCCAGGCGCTGGCCCCGCGTTTTGGCCTCGCCCACTTCCGCGGCTAGCGCGCTGAGCCGACCGCCGACCGGGGCCCGCAACAGCAGGTCGTCCATCTTGCGCCGCATCAGGGCCAGGTTGCTGGTCATGCGCCGCACCGACTCCTGCATGGTGCCCAGCTGCTGCTGCATGGCCACCGAATCCTGGCGCAGGGTCTGTTGCGTGAGCTGTCGTCGGCGTAGCTGGTAGCGGTAGGCGTTCTGGCTCTGCAGGTAGTCCTGCCGCGCAATCACCTGCTGGTCGTACAGCACCTGGTTGGTGTCGAACACCCGCCGGGCCTCGGCCAACTGAAAGTCGATGTCCGCCAACTGGTTCTGGCGCAGGATGCGGTTTTGCAGCAGCTGGTTGCGGGTATTGCGCAGGTTGTTCATCAGGTCATAGACGGCCGTTTCGCGGTTTACCATTTCCAGTTGCAGGTCGGGGTTGGCCAGCCGGAGCAGGGGCTGGCCCGCCGTCAGGGTCGCGCCTTCTTCAACCAAAACTTCTTGCACCGTGCCGGCTTCTGCCGCGTCCAGGTACACGGTGCGCAGCGGCTGCACCACCCCGTCAATGGCCGTGAATTCCTGAAAATTACCCCGCGTGACAGGGCTGATGGTCAGACGACTGGCCGCGACTTGCAGCCGCTGGCCTGGCCGGGGCCAGTAAATGCCGGCCGCGCCCGTCCCGGCCAGTACTAGCACCCCCAGCCACCACCAGCGGGCAACAAACGACCATTTTTTCTTCGGTATCAGGACATCCATTCGGTTCGGCGCAGGAAACAGTAGCAAAAAACTATTGACCGGAGGTGCCAAGAACGATGCCTTACTCACAAGCTATTGCTAATCAGAATAATACTTTTGAATCCTGGTCGCCAGCTGCCGCCAAACGTCCGGTTTTGATACAGTGGACCGTTCGGTTCTGATACAGTTCAAATCGATTGACGGGTAGAAAACGGCTTGGCCGACTGAAAGCCAGTATTTTTTGAAGCCTGCACGATTTATGAGTTCCTCTCAGAAAACGGAAAATAGAGCACGTTAAGGGCTGAAAGGGGGCTGCCAAGGGTCTGCCAGGGCTAGGTGTCGAGTCAAAACCTCCAACTCAAAGGTTTTGCCCTATCTGTTTAACAATACCCAAATCTGGGAAAAGGGGTGGATTTCGGCTACCATCGTCTCGCTGGTAAAATGCAGTGTTTTTCTAGAATGAGCTTTGCATATTGGGCGTTGTTTTACTATGCCACGCAAACATGAGGGTCAAGCTCTGCATTTTATTCTTCGTCTTTGCCTCTTGTAGTGCAGATAGTGCAGAACGTAAGCCCCCCTCGCCTGCGGTGCGGGAATATTTGGAGGAGGTAGTCCGTATTATGCAAGCCAATTTCATTAATCGGGCGACCGTAAACTGGGTAGTTTTCAAGCAGAACCTGCTAGCGCAAGCAAGCGGCGCCAAAACAATTGAGCAGGCCTATCCAGCGGTTGAATTTGCCATCGTGGCCCTAGGCGATAAGCACACACAGTTTTATTGTGCCCGCCCGGTGAAAGGCCTTGAAATGACCCCTGCCAAGCAGCCCCCGCTATACCCCGACGAGCCGGTTCCTGAAGACATCGGCTACATCAGAATTCCGTGGGTTGTCGGCAGTCAGCAAAAGCTGGACAAGTACATAACCCAAGTGCAAGCCCACATCAAGGCGCGGGATAAGCCAGAGTTAAAAGGCTGGATTGTGGATTTGAGAGGGAATATGGGAGGGAATCTGTGGCCGATGCTCGTGGGGGCAGGGCCGATTTTGGGAGAAGATACGCTCGGCTATTGTATTGACGCGAATAACACCAAAACCGCGTGGCGATACGAAAAAGGTAAGGCATTTTCGGACGGCGACATACAGGCAGAAACAGCCAATTATTATACGCTGAAGTCTGCCAACCCAGTAGTGGCCGTGCTGACCGATACGCTAACGGCCAGTTCGGGCGAGGCCATTGCGGTCTCCTTTAAAGCCAGAAAGCACACCCGAAGCTTTGGAGCGGGCACGTGCGGGGTATCTACCAGCAGAAGCCGCTTTTATTTGTCCGATGGGTCCGTCATCTTGCTGACAACCGCAGTATTCGCTGACCGCCGCCTGGTACGGTATGGCCACTCACTAGTCCCCGACGAGTCACTCAGGCCAGTAGACGTAGTGCCGCGAGCCATTCGCTGGATTAGAAAAGAATACAAAGCGGAGAACTAAGTGGCCTAGCCTGGGGCCTGGGTTGTTACGGGTGACAGATAACCCCGACTTTTACGTTTCATCCAGCCTTTTTCATGATTTCCAAGCAAGCGCGCGTACTGGTAGTAGATGACGAAAGCGACGTGCTGTTCGCCATCAAGCTGCTGCTTAAGACCGAGGTGCGGGAAGTCGTCACGGAGAAAAACCCGGAAAACCTGCTCTCCTTGCTCCGTCAGCAACATTTCGACGCCATCCTGCTCGACATGAACTACCGCGCCGGCCAGGCCACCGGCAACGAGGGCTTCTATTGGCTCGGCCGCATCCTGGAGTACGACCCCACCGCGGCGGTTATCCTGATGACGGCCTACGGCGACGTGCGCACCGCTGTGCGCTCGCTCAAGGCCGGCGCCACGGATTTCCTGCTCAAGCCCTGGCACAACGAGCAGCTGCTGCAAACGCTCGCCGCCGCCTTGCAAGCCAAACCCCGCGGCAAAAGTGGGGGTCCCGGCCCGAAAACCTTACCCGCGTCGGCCGCTGCTACGGCCCTGCTGGGGCAATCGGCCGCCATGCAGGAAGTGCGGGCCATCATCGAAAAGGTGGCCCCGACCGATGCCAACGTGCTGCTGCTGGGAGAGAACGGCACCGGCAAAGAATTGGTCGCCCGGTCCCTGCACGAGCAGTCACGCCGCGCCGCCCGGCCCTTCATCACGGCCGACGTAGCCGCGCTCAGCACGGGCTTATTTGAAAGCGAGTTGTTTGGGCACACCAAGGGCGCATTCACTGATGCCCAGGCCAGCCGCGTGGGCCGGTTTGAAGCGGCCACCGGGGGCACCCTGTTTTTGGACGAGATTGGCAATATTCCCCTACCGCAGCAAGCCAAGCTGCTGACGGCCCTGCAAAACCGCCAGGTCGTGCCGGTGGGAAGCAACGTGCCCGTGCCCGTGGACATTCGGCTGCTGTCGGCGACCAACGCGCCGCTGCACGCGCTGGTCGCCCGCGGGGCTTTCCGCCAGGACCTGATGTACCGCCTCAACACGGTAGAAATCACGCTGCCGCCCCTGCGCGAACGGGACAACGACGTGCAGCTGCTGGCCCAGCACTTCGCGCAGGTGTATGCCGCCCGCAACCAGAAACCAGCCCCGGAACTTACCCCCGCCGCCGTGCACAAACTCCGGCAATACGGCTGGCCGGGCAACGTGCGCGAGCTGCAACACGCCGTGGAGCGGGCGATTATTCTGGGAACCGGCCCGGTGCTGCGGCCCGAGGACTTTCACTTTCCTAACCCCGCATCTGCCGACAAGGCGGCAGTTGGTTTGGCATCGGCAGAAAATGGAATTCCGTTGTTGGAAGTAGAAAAAAACACCATCCTGCGCGCCATCGAGCGCCACCAAGGCAACCTGACGAAAGCTGCCAAGGAGCTGGGCCTCACCCGTACGGCCCTCTATCGCCGCCTCGATAAGCATGGTATTTAACCGCCTGGATATCGGCTTATTGGGGCGGCTGGTACTGCTGCTGGCCGCGCTGGCTGGGGGCGGGCACGCCGCGTTTCACCACGCCTACGGGTTGGCCCTGGTGGCGCTGGGAGTATTGCTGGCCCTGGTCGTGGCCCTGGCTCGCTACCTGACGCGCGGTCAGCAGGCCCTGCTCGACTTTACACTGGCCCTGAAATACCGCGACTTTTCCCGGCAATACTCGGAGCAGATGGCTCCGGCATCGCTGCGGCGGCTGCACGCGGCGTTTAACCAAGTCAATGCCACGTTCCGCGAGTTGCGGTTTGAGAAGGAGGAGCAGTTTCAGTACCTGCAAACCATCCTGGCCCTTCTGGATACCGGCATCGTCTCCTACGATGCCGCGGGCACCGTAGTCTGGGTCAATGAGGCCTTCAAAGACACGCTCCAACTGCCCTACCTAAAAAATATTCAGGCGCTGCAACACCGGCAGCCAGTCCTGTACGAGGCCATTTGCCGGGCCGTGCCCGGCCAGCCCGCGGTGGTGAAACTGACCGTGGGCTCCCACGCGGTACAACTCCTATTGTCCGTCACGCAGTTTAAAACGCGGGGCGAAGCGTCTACCCTGCTGGCCTTCAAAAATGTCAGCCAAGCCCTGACCGACACCGAAACCGCCGCCTGGCAGCAGCTGCTGCGGGTGATGACGCACGAAATCATGAACTCGGTTACGCCCATTGCCTCCCTGGCCGATTCGCTGGGCCGCCACGTGCGGGCGGCCCAGCAGCAGGGTTCGGCCGCCGAGTTGCTCGACGATGTAGGCACCGGCATTCGCATCATTCAGCAGCGCAGCGAAGGATTGCTGCGCTTCGCCCAGGTGTACCGCAACTTCAGCACGCTGGCCCCGCCGCAACGCACGACTCTCTACGTGCAGGAATTGCTCCAGACGACCCATCAGCTGCTGGCCGAACAGCTGACCGCCCAAGGCATTGAAGTAGTTATCAGCGTGCGCCCCGCTCACCTCGCGTTGCAAGCCGATGGCCACCTGCTGGAGCAGGTGCTTATCAATTTGGTGCTCAACGCCGCGCAGGCCGTCGGCCAAACTCCCGACCCACAGATTAACTTGCTGGCCTGGCTCGATGGGCAGCAGCGAGTGGTCGTTGAGGTAAAAGACAACGGGAGCGGCATTCCTGCCGATTTATTGGACAACATCTTCGTCCCTTTTTTCACCACCCGCCCAAGTGGCTCCGGTATTGGGCTGAGCCTGGCTAAGCAAATCATGCAACTGCACCAAGGCAGCATTCAGGTGCATTCCGTGGAAGGAGCAGGCAGCGCCTTTCAGCTTTGGTTTCCCGGCCCGGCTACAGTGTGACAGGCGTTTGAATTGCGCCGCACATGAGCTGGAAGCCTGGCGAGCTTACGAACAATTCACAGTTCATCTGACCGCTGACCGACAGACTAAGCTCAAACCAAGTAGACTAGCAACACCTTAATTACATCCCCTGTGCAATGGCCTCTACCCCACAATTTGCCGAATTTGTCGTTGAGCAGTTTAACGGCTCCGGTCACGTTACCGCCAGGAAAATGTTTGGGGAGTACACCCTGTATTGGGACGGTAAGCCCTTTGCCCTGGTTTGTGACAACAAACTATACGTTAAGCCTACTGCAGCGGGGCGGGCTTTCTTACCGGAAGTAACTGAGGCCGCGCCTTATCCAGGCGCAAAGCCCTGTTTTCTGGTTGAAGAGCAGCTAGAGGACCGGGAGTGGCTGGCAAATCTAGCCCGTCTGACGGTGGAAGAATTGCCGGAGCCCAAACCTAAAACTAAAAAACAGCGTGGCGGCCAGTAGTGTAAATGCACAATGATGCTTACCGCGCCGGCTCCCCGTCGTACCATTCGCCGAGCACCACCCGCCACGCATCGAGCACCGCCGGAGCCAGCAGCCGGGCCTTGTCTTTGGCATACCGGTCCGTTACGTCTTCATCGGCGTGCCCTAGCACCATCTTAGCGAGGGCCTTGTTTCCGCCGCTGACTTGTTTGAGCAACGTGCCGGCCGTGTGCCGCGCCGTGTGAGTTCCGATGACCTGATGAATCGGCCGCCAGTTGTGCACCACCTTGCCGCCCGTAATCAGCCGGTCGTCCCACTCCCGGGTCAGGCCCGCCCCCTTGGCAATTTCCTTAATCCAGTCGCCGCGCTGCTGCCAGTTGCGCGCTGGAAAATGCCAACCCCACCGCTCCCCAATCTTTACAGCAATAGGCGGTAGCGGCACCGCTGCATCATTACCCGTCTTGCCCTGCGCGTGTAGCAGCGCCGGCACCTTGCTGCCGTCTTCCAGCGTCAGATTGATTCGCTCGCGCTTGTCGAACTTCTCCAGGTCTTCGTACCGCCGCCCACTGAACATCTGAAACAGCCACCGGTCCCGCTCTTCGGCCAAAACCTCTGAAGTCGGCCGCCAGCTGATGAGCCGGCGAACCTCTTCCATCTCCAAATCCAACTGCGGCGCGTTCTTGGCCGAATACTGGAGCCAGGGCATATCTGCCTTCAGGTTCATCTGCTCAAAGCACTTGCGCAGGCCCGTGAAATGCACCTTGATAGTCGCGTCCGATTTCTGCAGGTCCAGCAGATGCTGCTGGTACTCTTTGGCCACCTTCTGCGTCACCTGTTCGGGCCGTAGCTCCGGCCGCCACACCTCCATCATCGTGGCCAGCTGGTCGTACTTGCGCAGCGAGTCCTTGGCCAGGTTGCGGTTTTCCTCCTTCCACTCCTCCAGCACTTCCCGGAAAGTGCGGCCGACCACCGGCGCCACCACTGCCGGCACCTCTTTGGGTTTGGCACCCGGATGAATCGCCGCGAGCAGCGCCGTCTTGCTCACCCGCTCAAAAGGAGTCTCATCAAATAAGCGGTGGAAGGCGTCGATTACTGTCTTTCTCCATTCAGTCAGCCGCACGTTAATGTTCACATAGTCTTCGTGTCCGCGCAGCACTCCTTGTGCCTCGCTCTGCCACAACGTTTCCATCTCACCATTCTTCCCAATCAGCTGTGGCAGCACTCTTTCCCTGGCTTGCTCCTGAATTCCCTACCCGTGCCAGCGTGCGGTTAGCCGCAGCGGGCAGTAGCCCTGCCGGTCGGCCTCCTTTACCCGCAGGTAAATCTGCACGCTAATCTTGCGCTTGAATCGAAAGTCCTGGCCCATAAATCAGCAATAATTAGGCGTTCTAGCCTGGATTCGTCCCGGTTATCGTCCCGGTTCCCGTCCTGGTTCATGCCCGAAGATAGCCGAACATGACCGAATTGACAAGCCCTCCGTTCACCTGATTATGCCCTGGCAGCACCGAAAAGGCATAAACGCAAAAACACCCGCCGGTTATCGGCGGGTGTTTTCGGTCGTAGCGCTCCCTCCTGGGCTCGAACCAGGGACCCTCTGATTAACAGTCAGATGCTCTAACCGGCTGAGCTAAGGAAGCTTTTTTCTAGCCGAAACCCGGTTGTTGTTGTTTCGGACTGCAAACTTACGACCTTCTCTAAAAAGGCACAAGCCTAACGCACATTTTTTTCTAAAAATTTATGCTTCGTTTCAGTTAGTGATATTGAGCAAAGCCCCTTGCAGGCTGGTGCTGTACTGTTTAAGAGGCCGGGGAGTAGGGCCGCCAGTTATCTGGCCGCGCAAATCAAATTGCGAATTGCAGCAGGAATCCTTCAAAAACAGCCGCGAATTGCGGTCCACGCTCACCAGAGCACAGGCATTGAATGGCTGGTAGGGACAATTCCGTTCGAAAGCCAGGTAGCTGGCCCCGGCCTGATGCACCACAATCACCCCCTTCACGCCGCCGTCACCGGCCGGGCCTTTCACGGGCAATGTCACCACACCATTATCCTTGCGCAGCTCGGCGTACTGTTGGTTGGTGATATTGATACTCAGGTTGACCGGCGCATAAGGAATAAGCGGCTGGTCGTCATTTTTCGCCCCGCAGGCGGCTAGAACGACAACGCAAGCCGGAAGAACGAGGGCCGATAACCGGCGTGCCAGGAGATTCCATTGGTAGTTCTTCATTCCTCACTCTTCGTTAATAAGTATAGAACCCCCGGCCGGTTTTGCGGCCGTGGTGGCCGGCATCCACTTTTTGCTGCTGAATACGGCTGGGCCGGAACTTGGCATCCTGATGGAAAGAGGCAAACATGGCGCTGGTCACCGAGAAGTTGGTGTCGACGCCAATCAGGTCCATCAACCGGAAAGGGCCCATTTTGAATCCACTGGCTTCCAGTAATTCGTCTACTACTTCGAACGGAGCCACTTGCTCCTCCACTATTTTCAGGCTCTCCACGTAGTAGTGCCGGGCCACGCGGTTCACGATAAACCCCGGCGCATCGGCGGCGCGCACCGGGGTTTTGCCCAGGCGGCGGGCCAGAGCCTCCACAGCATCGGCCACGGCTGGAGCAGTGGCCACGCCACTGATTACCTCCACCAACGGCATGATGGGGGCCGGGTTGAAAAAGTGCATGCCCACCACGCGCTCCGGGTGCGGCACGGGCGCGGCCAACTGCGTAATGGGCAATGAGGAGGTGTTGGAAGCCAGGATGGTCGTCGGCTTATTCAGCGCGGCCAGTTCCTGAAACAGCTGGTGCTTCACATCGAGCCGCTCCACTACGGCCTCGATGATTAGGTCGGCCTGCACGATGCTTAGGTCAGTCGTGACGGTGAGGCGGGCGAGGGCCGCGTCGCGGGCCTCAGCAGTGAGCTTGTTGCGCTCTACCAGCTTGCCCAGGCCGGCCGCGATGGCCACCTGCGCTTTTTCGAGCGCGGCAGGATTCAGGTCGAATAAAATAGTGGGCAGGCCGTGCTGAATCCCGAGCTGAGCAATGCCCAGGCCCATGGTGCCGGCTCCCACCACGGCAAGTGTCTGCATTTCGTTCATGGCGCGAAGGTAAACGGCCCGCCCCGGCAAGTAGTACTTGCCGGAACGGGCCGTTGCTTTATTCGGCTTGATTTCGCCGGATTCTTACTTTTTGAAAAGCGAATTAACAAACGTGTGCCGGTCGAACAGCTGCAAATCGGTCATCTTCTCCCCCACCCCGATGTAGCGCACCGGAATGTTGAACTGGTCCGAAATGCCGATAACCACGCCCCCGCGGGCCGTGCCGTCGAGCTTGGTGATGGCCAGGGCCGTCACCTCCGTGGCCTTGGTAAACTCCTTGGCTTGCAGGAAGGCATTCTGACCAGTGCTGCCGTCCAGCACCAGCAGTACCTCGTGCGGCGCATCCGGAATCACCTTCTGCATCACGCGCTTGATTTTACTGAGCTCATTCATCAGGTTCACCTTGTTGTGCAAACGGCCGGCGGTGTCGATGATAACCACGTCGGCCCCCATCTCCACGCCTTTCTGCACGGCATCGTAGGCCACGGAAGCCGGGTCGGTGTTCATGCCGTGGCTCACCACGGGCACGCCCACGCGCTGGCCCCAGATGATGAGCTGGTCGACCGCCGCGGCCCGGAAGGTATCGGCCGCGCCCAGCACCACCGTCTTGCCCGCCGAGTGGAAGCGGTGGGCCAGCTTGCCGATGGTCGTGGTTTTGCCCACGCCGTTCACGCCCACCACCATAATCACGTAGGGCTGCCCGGTGCTGCCAGCGCGGTCGAGCACGGCCGTCGAGCCGGACTTGTTATCCTCGAGCAGGGCCACGATTTCCTCACGCAGGATGCGGTCCAGCTCTGAGGTATTCACGTACTTGTCGCGGGCCACGCGGGCCTCGATGCGGTCAATCACCTTCACCGTCGTATCGATGCCCACGTCGGCGTGCACCAGCAGCGTCTCCAAATCGTCGAGCACGGCTTCGTCCACGGTGTTTTTGCCCACCACGGCCTTGCTCAGCTGCTCAAAAAAATTGGTTTTAGTCTTTTCCAGCCCGGCATCAAGCGAGGCTTGCTGCGTAGTGCTTTCCTTGTCCTTTTTAAAAAAATCGAAGAGGCCCATGGGGGTTCTGTCATGCTGAGCCTGCGAAGCACCTTATCACGTTCGCAGGACTCGGATTAGTAACTCTGTAAGAAACAGCCTGGATAAGCCGCTTCCCTGGCTGACGCCGACCTTCCGTTCGTCAGCACGGCAAAAGTCCGCATGACAGATGGTATTACACGCAAAAAGTCCCACGAAGGTGGGACTTTTTAAACTCTTACGGAGCCGAAGCCAGCGGGTAACTTATTTGTTACCGGTAGCCAGGTACTCCTGCACTTTATCGAGCAACACCATTTCCTCGCGGAACGTGTAAGCTCCGGTTTTCTCCGATTTAACGGCACGAATCACTTTTGCCCAGTTCTTGGCATTTTCTACGGTTTTCAGCGTAGCAACTACTTTCTTAGCCATTGTTCAGGTTATTTAATTTCCTTGTGAACGGTCATTTTCCGCATAATCGGGTTGAATTTCTTCAGCTCGATGCGCTCAGGGGTGTTCTTGCGGTTCTTGGTGGTGATGTAGCGCGAGGTGCCCGGCAGGCCCGAGGTTTTATGCTCGGTGCACTCCATGATAACCTGCACCCGGTTTCCTTTCTTGGCCATCTCGACGGGGGTGTGTGTTTTTAAATTTAGGACTGCAAAGGTACGTGTCTTTTTGGAAACGACAAAGGAATGTTGCGCAACTTTCAGTCGGATAAGCAGAAGTGAGGCAAAGTATCCTTTGTTCAGATGAATATGACGGCCGAACCAGAAAGTGCGTTTAAACAATCATACAGCTCCAACCTGCTATTTCAAATCCGGCAGCATAAAGCCTTCCAGCGCACTGGGTTCGGCCATTAGCTTTTCGATATCGGCTACGGTGCGGGGGGCTTCGGCCGAAAGGTTCTCGTAGCCGGTGGCGGTAATCAGGGCGTCGTCTTCGATGCGCACGCCGATATTCCACCACTTGGGGTCGCAGGGCGAGCCGGCGGGGATGTAGATGCCGGGCTCGACGGTGATGACGTTGCCGGCCTGCAGCGGGCCGTAGCTGCCGCGGTCGTGCACGTCGAGGCCGAGATAATGGCTGGCCCCGTGCGGGTAATAGCGCCGCATCTCGTCCTTCTTTTTGATGATGTTGAGCTTTTGCAGGCCCGCCGTTATCACGTCCTGGGTGGCTTTGTTGGGGGCATCAAAGGCCGCACCGGGGCGGCAGGCGGCAAAACCCGCCTCCTGAGCCGCCAGCACCAACTCGTAAATCTGCCGCTGCTCGGGGCTGAACCTGCCGGAGGGCGGCACGGTGCGCGTCACATCGGCGGAATAGCCGTGGTACTCAGCCCCGCAGTCCATCAGCACGAGGTCGTTGTCGAGGTGCTGGCGGTCGTCGGTTTCGTAGTGCAGGATGCAGGCGTTGGCCCCGCCGCCCACAATGCTGGGGTAGCCCTGGAACTCGGCTCCGTAACGGCGGTACACGTATTCGTGCAGACCCTGCACGTCCATTTCGCCCATTTCGGGACGCAACAGCTTCATCACCTCGCGCTGGCCCTGGGCGCTGATGCGGATGGCGCGGCGGAGCAAAGCCAGCTCTTCGGGCGTTTTGATGGCCCGCAGCTCGTCCAGACTTTCACCAAGTGCGCCGCCATCGAAACGGCCGGGAGGATGAGCGGCAATGGCAGCCTCTCGGGCAGTGGCCGTGGTGGCCGCCAGGTAGTCTTTCACCAAGGGCGTGCCGGCCAGCGCCGGGTTTTCCTTGAGCTGGGTAGCAAGGTATTCAGCCACGGCTTTGTCGTTGCGGACACCGTAGCGCCGGATAACGCTCTCGTGCTCGCCGAGTGTCGGGTTGTAGTCGGCCGGTACGCCGGCCTGCTGCCGGAAGGTGGCTACCAGGCTGTGCAGGTCAGCCGCGTTGGTCTGGTCGTCGCGAGTGTCGGTGGGCAGGTCGGTGAACAGCAGGTGGTCGAAATCAGCCCACTTGATACCGGCAGCGGCAAATTCCCGGTTATCGGCGGTGAACTGCAGGGCCAGCTGGGTTTTGGCATCAGCAGCTCCGCGGCGGCGGCCGGTCCATTGCTCGCGGGCGGGGTCGCGGGGCTGGGTGAACAGCGCCTCGGTCACGCCGGCCTGCCCGGCCACGGTGCGCGGCTCCTTGAACAGCAGCAGCACGGCATAGGGCTCATCGTAGCCGGTGAGGTAGTAGAAGTCAGGGTTTTGGTGGTAGACGTAGTTCACATCGTTGGCCCGGTTGCGCACGGGCGCGGCAAACACCACGGCCACGCCCTGCGGCGGCAGCCTGGCCCGCAGCAGCTCGCGCCGCTGCCGATGGAAGGCCGGCGACAGAAAATCGGTGGGCCGGGCGGGCGGCGCTGCCGATGACAGCAGCTCGGGCACGGAGGCGGGGGCCTGCGCAGCGGCACTGGACCCGGCCAGCAACAGCCAACCGCCTACTACGACCGATGAAACGCACCCCCACCGACGCGGCAAGGGTAACCGGGAAAACGAGAACCGCATCGGGCGTAGAAGAAGAAGCGTTAGCAAAAGGAACAAGCCACTAGGCAAGATACCCGCCCACAGACAAAGCCAGCGCCGGTACAATTGCCTGAGAGGCAGCTGTACCGGCGCTGGCTTTGTCTGATTGTCATAAGTATTCAGTATCGGGCAATCAGCCGACGAATCTGGCTAACCCCTTGGGATACCGGCTACTCAGCACTCAAATCTAGTAAACGATGAAGCCCTGCTCCTTAGCCTTCTTCAATACCGACATGATGCCGTTCTTGTTGATGGTGCGGATGGTGGAGGTAGCTACTTTCAGCGTCACCCAAGCGTCCTGCTCGGGGATGTAGAAGCGCTTTTTCTGCAAGTTCGGATAGAACTTGCGCTTAGTCTTGTTGTTAGCGCGCGAAACGTTGTTACCAACGCGGGTACGCTTGCCGGTCAAATCACAAACACGGGCCATGATATCGGAGGGTTAAATTTTATTACAAAGCAGGGAAACGGGCCGCAAATATCGGCAAAAGTCTGGCATTCACCAAACACCCCACCCTATTTCTGGTCAGATGCGCCCTCAGGGGCTGGTTTGGGCCGAAATTTCCAGGGGCAGTGCCGGCAACTGTTCTGACAGCAGCTGCCCCGGCGGCGGTGGTACTGCTCGGTGAAGACAAGGTAGCCTTCGGGCGTGTAGTAAAAATCGCCGGGTTGCAGCGGCTGGGGGGCGGGAGCGGGCATGGAGACCACAAAGCTACGGGCCCCGGCGGTTGGAACCATTCGCGGTGGTATCTTGCTGTTGTTAATCTACAATCCTTTCTCATGAAAACACCTTTTGCACTCGGGCTGCTGCTGGCAGCATCTTTCCTGGGAACAGTAGATTCGGCCCGGGCCCAGGCCCCGGTGGTGCTGACGGCGGCCACGGCCCCGGCGGGCGTGCGCCCGGCCCTGGCCCGCCATGAGTCGGCGCTGGCCGACCCAGTGCGCGAGGCCCTGCGGACGCTGCCCCAGGCCAAGAAAAAGTTTCTGGCCGGGCTGCCCAGCGGCGACCAGTTCCTGCTCTCGGTGCGGGTGGTGGCCACCGATACCAGCTTCCGGCAGGCATCGGCGCGGGTGCTGGGCTGGCACGGCACCACGGTGCAGGCCCTGCTGCTGCCCGAGGTGGCCGACTCGGCCGAACCCCTGCCCGTGAGCTTCCCCGAAACCGCGGTGGTAGACTGGACGCTGCTGCGGGCCAGCGGCCGCGAAGAGGGCAACTACGTGGGCCGCTATACCGACACGGCCCGCCAGATGGAAAGCATGCCCCTTCGCTAGTGCCCCGGCGCGGGCTGGGGGGCGGTGGCGGCAGGAATTACCGCGATGCACTCAATCTCCACCAAGGCATCGAGCGGCAGGCGCGATACTTCGACGGTGCTACGGGCGGGGCGGTGCGCGCCGAACATGCTGCCGTACACGGCGTTCATGCGGTTAAAATCAGCAAAGTTTTTGAGAAAAACGGTGGTTTTCACCACGTCGGCCAGCCCGAGGCTACGGCTCGATAGCACGGTACTGAGGTTGGCCAGCACCTGGCGGGTTTGCTCCTCAATGGTGTCGGCCTCGATGCGCATAGACGCCGGCACGAGCGGCGTTTGGCCGGAGCAGAAGACGAAGCCGCCCGCCACAATGGCTTGGGCGTAGGGGCCGATGGCCTGGGGCGCATCGAGGTGGTGTAGCGTTTCCATGGGGATAAAAGTAGGCGGACGGGGCGGCAATCGGAACAGCAGCCGCTTTGTTTGTAATTTTGAGCAGTTCAGCATTACCACTGCCCTACTCACTCATCACGCCCACCCATGAACGCCACCACCGCCACCGCAACCACCAGCCGCGCCGAGCAGCTGATGCAGCTCGAAGACCAGTATGGAGCGCACAATTACCACCCCCTGCCCGTGGTGCTGAACCGGGGCGAAGGCGTGAACCTCTGGGATGTCGATGGCAAGCATTACTTCGACTTTCTTTCCGCTTATTCCGCTGTCAACCAGGGCCACTGCCACCCGCGCATTATCGACGCCCTCACGAAGCAGGCGCAGCAGCTCACGCTTACGTCGCGGGCCTTTTTCAACGACCAGCTGGGGGCGGCCGAGCAGCAGCTCTGCGAATTATTTGGCTACGACAAAGCCCTGATGATGAATTCCGGGGCCGAGGCCGTGGAAACTGCCCTGAAGCTGGCCCGCAAGTGGGGCTACCAGGAAAAAGGCATTGCCCCGAACATGGCCCGCATTCTCGTGGCCGAGCACAACTTCCACGGCCGCACCACGGGCATTATTTCCTTCAGCACCGATGGCGACAGCACGGGCGGATTTGGGCCATTTGCGCCGGGCTACCAGGTGGTGCCTTACAACGATATTGAGGCGCTGGAAGCGGCTTTGCAGGACCCGCACGTGTGCGCCTTTATGGTCGAGCCCATCCAGGGCGAAGCGGGCGTGATGGTACCGGCCGTGGGCTACCTGGCCCAAGCGGCAGCGCTCTGCAAGGCGCAGAATGTGCTATTCATCGCCGATGAAATCCAGACCGGACTGGGCCGCACCGGCAAGCTGCTGTGCTGCGACCACGAAGCCGTGCACGCCGACATCCTGATTCTGGGCAAGGCCCTGAGCGGGGGCGTGCTGCCGGTGTCGGCCGTGCTGGCCGATGACAGCATTATGCTCACGATTCAGCCCGGCCAACACGGCTCCACGTTTGGCGGCAACCCGCTGGCCTGCGCCGTGATGCGCGCCGCCCTGGATGTATTAATTGATGAAAAGCTAGCCGACAACGCCGCCCGCCTGGGCGAAATATTCCGCGAGCGGATGCGCCAGGTGCAAGCCCAGCGCCCCGAAACCGTGGACCTGGTGCGCGGCAAAGGCCTGCTCAACGCCGTCATCATCGTACCCGCCGCGGACGGCCGCACCGCCTGGGACGTGTGCGTGACCCTGATGGAGCGCGGCGTGCTGGCCAAGCCCACGCACGGCGACATCATCCGTTTCGCCCCGCCGCTGGTGATTACGGAGGAGGAGCTGCACAAGGCCTGCGACGTGATTGAGGAGGTTATTCTGGCCTTCTGAGCGCGAAGCCTCGCAACGTTTTAAGATTTAAGTTTTGCGAAGTTTTCTTCGCCGGACAACACCCTTTGCGAGACCAGTACGGACTACTCCTCGCGAAACTTAATTTTTAAAACGTTGCGAGACTTCGCGCTATCGTACTGGGAGCACCAAGCCTTTTTCGGGCCGGCCGACGTGGCCATTATTGGCGCGGGGCTGGTGGGGCTCACGGCGGCGCTGTACCTGAAGCAGCGCCGGCCTGACTGGCGCGTGGTGGTGCTGGAGCGCGGCCCGCTGCCCAGCGGGGCTTCGACTAAGAATGCGGGCTTTGCCTGCTTCGGGTCAATTTCAGAATTGATTGAGCAGGAAAAGTGCGGCGACCTGCAAGCCGTGGTAGCGGCCCGTTGCGAAGGCCTAGCCCGGCTGCGCGAGCTGCTGGGCGATGCCGCGCTCGACTACCAGCCGGTGGGTGGCTACGAGCTGTTTCGGCACGAAGAAGCCACGCTGGCGGCGGAGTGCCGGGACAAAATCGACTACTTCAACCAGCTACTGGCCCCGGTGGTGGGCCACGCCCGCACCTTCCGCGACGCCAGTGACGAGGCCGGCCGTTTCGGCTTTGGGGGCGTGGGCACGCTGCTCAGAAATGAGCACGAAGGCAGCCTCGATGCCGGCCGCATGATGCGCGCCCTGCTGGCCCACACCTGGGCCGCCGATGTGCCGGTACTTACCAACTGCGCGGTGGACACGATAGAAGCATCGGCCACGGGCCAACAGCTGCGGCTAGCCAACGGGGCTGTTATTGAAGCCAGCCAGGTACTGCTGGCCACCAACGCCTTCGCCACCGAGCTGCTGCCCGAGCTGGCCGTGACGCCCGGCCGGGGCCAGGTACTGGTGACCGAGCCGCTGCCCGAAGTGTCGCTGCCGGGCACTTTTCACTACGACCACGGCTACGCCTACTTCCGCCAGCTGCCCGACCACCGCGTGTTGCTGGGTGGCGGCCGCAACCTCGATTTTACCGCTGAAACCACCACCGTGCCCGGCCTTACGCTACCCGTGCAACAATACCTCGAAAACCTGCTGCACACGGTAATACTACCCGGCCAGCGGCCCCGCATCGACTTTCGGTGGAGCGGGGTGATGGGCTTTGGACCGGCGCTGGCACCTATCATCGACTGGGTGCGGCCGGGCGTGCTGGCCGCCGTGCGCTGCAACGGCATGGGCGTGGCCATGGGCGCGGGCACAGGGTGGCAGGCGGCCGAGAAGCTGACGCTCGGGTAGCGAAAACCGGCCGATATTCGTACAGTAGTGCTCAGACCTCACTTCCGGCTTTTCTTATGCTTTTTGCTACGCGTTTTCACTTGTTTCATTCCCGTTTATTGGTACTGTTGATAGCGGTAGCAGGCCTGGCAAGCAGCTGCCAGAGCAGCCGGCCCGGCTTTTCGTTTCAGCCGGCCCCGGGGCGGTTGCGGGTGTTAGCAGCGGCATTGCCAGTAGCAGCTGAAGACTCGGCGGCGGCAACTGCAACAGCAGTTACAGTATCACCAATGCCCCAACCCGGGTTTCAGCCACGAAGCCGAATGCGGCAGCGGCCCCGGCCAGCAACTGTAGCGGCTGTTCCAACGGCCCTGGCTGGGGTTGCCCAAAGCAAGTCCGTGACTCATCGGCGGGCAGTGTTGCAACGCCCACACGCCACGGCGGAGGCGGGCCTGGGCACCACCGTGCTGGGCGTGTTGGGCTTGATAGTTCTTCCCATTGCCCTTATTGGGCTGTTGCTGAGCGGTGGCGGGCTGGTGTGGGGCATTGTGGCGGGCGCGGCGGCGCTGGCCGTGCTGGTGGCGTACCTCGACCCGTTTGGGCGGTAGTGCGGGGTTCGGGGCGAACTTTGTGGCCTCGTTTCGCTTCTTAAGTTCGCGCTTTTTCTTCCAGATTTTTCATACCGGGCTCCTGGCCCGCGCTTCACGATATATGCTCCCCACCCAACGCCCCCGCCGCAACCGCAAGTCCGAAGTTATTCGGGACATGGTGCAGGAAACCCGCCTCACCACCCACGATTTCATCTTTCCGCTGTTCCTGATTGAAGGCCAGAACCAGGCGCTGGAAGTGAAGTCCATGCCCGGCATCTACCGGTATTCGGCCGATAAAATCATCGAGGAAGTGGGCCAGTGCGTGGAGCTGGGCATTAAAACCTTCGCGCCGTTTCCCAGCATCAACGACGCGCTGAAGGACCGGCTGGCCAGGGAATCGGCCAACCCCGAAGGCCTCTACCTGAAAACGGTGGCCGACATCAAGCGGCAGTTTCCGGACGTGGTGCTGATGACCGACGTGGCCATGGACCCCTACAGCAGCGACGGCCACGATGGCGTAGTGGACGCCGAATCGGGCGAAATCCTCAACGATGCCACCCTAGAAGTGCTGGGCCAGATGGCCCTGGCCCAGGCCCGCGCCGGCGCCGACATCATCGGGCCCAGCGACATGATGGACGGCCGCGTGGCCTGGATTCGGCGGGTGCTCGATGAGAATGCGTTCAGCCACGTCAGCATTATGAGCTACACGGCCAAGTACGCGTCGGCCTTCTACGGTCCGTTCCGCGACGCGCTGGATTCAGCGCCCAAGAAAGGCGATAAGAAGAGCTACCAGATGAACCCCGCCAACAAGCGCGAGGCCCTGCGCGAGCTGGCCCTCGACGAGGCCGAAGGGGCCGACATGGTGATGATAAAGCCCGCCCTGAGCTACCTCGACGTGATTCATGCGGTGAAGGAGCGCACCCACCTGCCCGTGACGGCCTATAATGTATCGGGCGAGTACGCCATGGTGAAAGCCGCCGCCCAAAACGGCTGGCTCGACGGCGAAAAGACCATGATGGAAGTCCTCACCAGCATCAAGCGCGCCGGGGCCGACGCCATTCTAACCTATTTCGCCAAGGAAGCGGCCGCCGTGCTGCGGCGCGGGTAGCACCGCTTGTGATATTTAGCAGCGTTGGGCAAATTTCGTGGGTAATGCCGCCGGATTTGCCCAATTTTGTTGGTGGGCAGCGTGCCTGTTTATTGTTATGACCTCATTTCTCTACCGTTGTGGGTTACTGGCGCTGTTGGCGTGGACTGGCTTGGTCCACCCCGTGCGGGCGCAGGGGAGCAAGCCGAAGCCCCGGCCGGCTGCCTCGGCGCCCTACCAGGCCGTGGATGCCCGAATGCGGCAGGTGCCCGATTCGTCGGCCCGGACGGTGGGCGGGCTGGCGCGCTTTATCACGGCCTCCTTTCCGACGGAAGGCGACCGGGCCCGCGCCGCCTTCGTGTGGGTGGCCCGCCACATCCGCTACGATGTGGACAATATGTTTGTGCTGGAATATGAGCGGGAACCAGCTGTGGTGGTGCAGGAAACACTGGACCAGCGCCGGGGCGTGTGCCGACACTACGCCGAGCTATACGCTGCCCTGGCCAACCAAGCGGGCGTGCTGACCTACGTGGTACCCGGCTACACCAGCCTGCGCGATGCCGTGGGCCACGCCTGGTGCGCCAGCCGCATTGCCGGCCAGTGGCAACTGCTGGACCCGACCTGGGCCGCAGGCCGGGTAGAGAACAACAAGTTTGCATTCCAATTCAACAACGAGTATTTCCGGGCACCACCAAAGTTGTTTATTGAGTTGCATATGCCCTTCGACCCGCTGTGGCAGCTGCTGCCCGCGCCCCGCACCCCCCAGCAGTTTCAGCAGGGCCTCACGCCGGCTACGCCCCACCCGGCCTTTGCCTTTGCCGATTCGGTGGCAGTGTACACACAGCAGAGCGCGAAGCAGCGGCTGCACGCCACCAACCGGCGAATTGAGCAGAATGGCGTCAAAAGCGGGTTAATTTTTACCCATTTGGCCAACAACCGCAGCCGGGAAGAAAACCTGCACATCGACACCTACAACGAGGCCCTGAGCGAATACAACCAAAGCGCCGCCCAGCTCAATGCCTTCGTCGAGTTCTTCAACCGCCAGTTTCAGCCCCGCCAAACCGATGCGGAGCTGAAGCTGCTGGTGCCGGCCATCACGGCGCATTTCAGCCGCGCCCAGGAGCTGATGGCGGCCGTTCAGACCCGGAACCCTGCGCATCTGGGGTCTATCAGGGAGTTTGAAACCTCGCTGCGGGAAGCCGAAACCAAGCTGCACAACTGCCAGGCCTTCATGGACCGATACCTGAACACCAACAAGCTGCTGCGGCCGGCTCTATTCATGAACTTTAGCAATATTGGCGGGCGCAATGAAATGATGCGCTGACGGGCGGCCGGGCTCACTTATCCTCAACTATTTCGCCGCTCATGCTCATCACCCGCCGTGCCACCCTGGCCGACCTGCCCGCCATCCTCGCCCTGGTGCGGCGGGTGGTACCGCTGATGCGCGCGAGCGGCAACTTCCAATGGTCGGCGGATTATCCGAACGAGGTCGTATTCACCGCCGACATCGAGCGCAGCTGTCTCTGGGTGGGTGAGCTCGCGGGCGCAATGGCCGGCGTGGCCGCCCTCACCCAGGACCAGGACGAAGAATACGCCCAGGCCGACTGGGACGCGACCGAGCCCGCCCTCGTCACCCACCGCCTGGCCGTGGACCCGGCCGCGCAGGGCCGGGGCGTAGCGCTGGCGCTGATGGCCGAGGCTGAGCGGCTGGCTGTAACGCAGGGACTGCGCGTTCTGCGCGTCGACACTAACTCCGAGAACGCCGCCACGCAACGGCTGTTTCCGAAGCTGGGCTACCGGTTTGCGGGTGAGATTACGCTGGCGTTTCGGCCGGGGCTACGGTTTTTTTGCTACGAGAAGTGGCTGGGGTGATGGACTTCTTCCGGCTCAGTTTGGTGCTGCTATTGCTCGGCCTGGGTATGTGGTACAGCGTGAAAGCGGGCAAGCTGACCACGGCCGCCGCTGGCACGGGTGGCGCGCTGGGGCTGCTGATTTACCTAGGCAGCGGCTTCGCGGGGCTGGCACTGCTGGCCCTGTTCTTTGGTCTGGGCACGGCCGCTTCCGGCTGGCGCGTGGCCGACAAGCGCCGCCTCGGGCTGGCCGAAGAAAACCGGGGCCGCCGCACCGCCGGCCAGGTGGTGGCCAATGCCGGCTTGGCTGGCCTGCTGGGCCTGCTGGCCTGGCAGTTTCCGCCCGCCGCCCAACTGGCCCAGCTGATGCTGGCCGGCAGCTTCGCCGCCGCCACCGCCGACACCCTCGCCTCGGAGCTGGGCAACCTGTACGGCCGGCGCTACTACAACATCCTCACGCTGAAGCCCGATGCGCGCGGCCTCAACGGCGTGGTGAGCCTGGAAGGCACGGCCTTGGGGCTCGCGGGCACGGCCGTACTGGCGGCGGCCTACTGCCTGGGTTTTGGCTGGGGGCCAGCGTTTGGGTGGCTGCTGGTGGCGGGCACGGCCGGCAACCTGGCCGATTCGGTGCTGGGCGCTACGCTGGAACGGCGCGGCTACCTCAGCAACAACGCCGTCAATTTTCTCAATACCCTGACCGGCGCGCTGGTAGCGGGCGGGCTGGGGTATTGGCTGGGGTAGCCGATGCCGGTGCCGGACACCGAACCAGTTCTGGCCTTTGTATGTACATTGAAGCATGAAAACGTACACACTCGACATTATCGCGCCGGACGATGAGGAAATGGTGGCGGCTATTCTGGAAGCATTGTCGAAGCGCAACGTTATCCGCTTTGCTGCTGCCGCGCCCTGGCAATCTTTGTCGGACGACGAATTAGAAGCACAAATCGTCGCCTCTGACGGGCAGCCCCGGCTTTCGTTTGCCGAAGCCCGGCAACGGCTGGGGCTATGAGCGAAAGCACGCGCGAGGTTAATCTAACCCCGGCATTTTTAGATGGATTGGCGGCCATTCAGGCCTATCATAGTCAGTTTGATGCGGTCCGGGGGCGGCAAATCAGCTCTTCTATTGTTGATTTTGCCTGTGATATTATCGGGCCTTTCCCCCACGCTTATCCCCGGTACCCGGTTCGCCAATATCCTGACCGGGATTACCGCCGGGCAGTTTTCCGACGCGAACATGTGCTGATTTACCGCGTAACGGAAGCTGAGGTATCTTTTCTGCTAATTTATGCAGCCAGGCAGCGTCCTGATGACTTATCGTTGCCCGCCTAACAAATAGTTTTCCGGCCTACCGCGCAAACGGCCACCGCCCCAACCGGCGGCTCCAGAGCAGGAACGCGCCCGTGCCCAGCGCCATCATGCCCAGCGCCGCGAGCTGGAAATACACTTTAAAAGTCACCCCGCCCCACGTCACCTCGGCCGGGGCGATGCCCACGAACACGAACAGCCACACGATAATGGCCAGGATAACGGGCAGCGGGTAGAGCGGCATTTTGAATGGCAGCGATGCCGTGCCGCGCCGGCGGCGCAATAGTATCAGGCCCACGGCCTGGCCCACAAACTGCACGAGGATGCGCATGGCCAGGATGGCCGAAATCACCTCGCCCAGCCGGAACAGCAGGCTGAACACGAAGCCCACGCCGCCCAGCAGCAGCAGCGACACGTAGGGGAAGTTTTTGGTGGGGTGCAGCTTGCCGAAAATGGGCAGAAACTCGCCATCGGCCGCCGCCGCGTACGGGATGCGCGAGTAGCCCAGCAGCACCGCGAACAGCGACGCAAACGCCACCAGCAGCACCAGCGCCGTGGCCGCCTGCGCGGCGGCCGGCCCATACAGCCGCTCCATAAACACGCTGATGATAAACTGCGACTTGTCGCCCGCGCCGGCCTGCCAGGCTTTCACCTCTTGCCAGGGAATGACGGTGCCCACGCTCCAGTTCAGCAGCAGGTACAGCGCCGCGATGCCCAGAATGCTGAGGAAAATGCTGCGCGGAATCACCCGCTGCGGGTTCACGATTTCGGCCCCGAGGTGGCACACGTTGTAGTAGCCGAGGTAGGAATAAATAGTTTTGACCGCCGCCTGGCCCATGGCGGCCGATATGAGCAGGCCCGGCAGCGCCGAAAAGCCGCCCACCGGGAAAATATCGACGTGGTGGTTGGGGTGCGTGAGGCCGCCAAAAATCAGCCAGGCCATGAGGCCCAGCACGCCCACCCACAGCGCCACGCCCAGCTTACCGATGTCCTCGATGCGGCGGTAGAGCAGCGCCACCAGCAGCAGCACCACGGTGCCGGCCACGGCCTTGGGCTGCCACCACTCGGTCATCGGCACGAGGTAGCCGAAATACTGGGCGAAGCCGATGGCCCCCGAGGCCAGCACCAGCGGCGACTGAATAAGCGTCTGCCACACGTAGAGAAACGACATGTAGCGGCCCCACTTCTGCTCGCCGTAGGCCAGCTTGAGGAAGCGGTAGCTGCCGCCGGCTTCGGGGTAAGCCGCGCCCAGCTCGCTCCAAATCAGGCCATCGACGGCGGCCAGGGCCGCGCCCACCAGCCAGGCCAACAGGAAGTTGGGGCCCATAAAGCCCATGACGAGCGGCAGGGTGACAAAGGGGCCAATGCCCACCATGTCAATCATATTTAGAGCGGTAGCTTGAACCAGGCCGAGGCGGCGCTGCAAAGTAGGTGCGGACATGAGGACGAAAGTAGCGCGGACTTTGTAGTCCGCGTCCGCCCGCAGGTCGCGGCAGTTCTAATGGCGTGAGGACGCGGACTACAACCAAAGGTCAGCGCAGCTAAAGTCCGCGCCACATGTTACCAACCCCGGCCGCCGCCGCCGCGTAAACCCGGCAGCAATTCACCAAATTTCATCTCTCATCAATGGCTGGCAGTTCTTCAAAAATAGTAGTGTACGGGGCCATCGGGGCCAACCTGGCCATTTCCGTTTCCAAATTCGTGGCCGCCTTTTTCACCGGTAGCGCGGCCATGATGTCGGAAGGCATTCACTCGCTGGTGGACAGCGGCAACGGCGGGCTCATTTTGCTGGGGATGAACCGCAGCGCCCGGCCCGCCGACGAGCGCCACCCCTTCGGCTACAGCAAGGAAATCTATTTCTGGACGGTTATCGTGGCCGTTTTAATCTTCGCCGTGGGCGGGGGCATGTCGCTCTACAAAGGCTACCAGTACCTGCGCAACCCCGCCCCGCTCACCGACCCCACCTGGAACTACTGGGTGCTGGGCCTGGCCATGGTGTTTGAGGGCGTGGCCTGCACGCTGGCCTACCGCGAGTTCCGCAAAACCCAGGGCGAGCAGGGTTTCTGGCAGGCCCTGCGCACGAGCAAAGACCCGGCGGTGTTCGCCATTCTGCTCGAAGACCTGGCCGCGCTGCTGGGCCTGGTCATTGCGCTGGCCGGCATTTTCTTCGGTCATCTGTTGAATAATCTGTACTTCGACGGGGGCGCTTCGATGGCCATCGGGGCGCTGCTCGTGGGCATGGCCGTGTTCATGCTGCGCGAGGCCAAGGGCCTGCTGCTGGGCGAAGGAGCCAGTGCCGACGTGCTGCGCGACCTCGAAGCCCTGGCCCGGGCCGATGCGGGCGTGACCCACCTGCGGGCCCCGCTCACCATGTATCTCGGCCCGGTCGATGCCATCCTGGCCCTCAATATTGACTTTCACGACCACCTCACGGCCGTGGAAGTGGAGGAATCCGTGCAGCGCCTGCAAGCCGCCATCCAAGCCAAATACCCCGAATTCCGGCAGATTTTTATTGAGGCCTCGTCGTTGAAGGGCCACCCGGCCACGGCTACGGCCGCAGCCTAAGGCAAGCCGCGCGGCCCCGCCCCACCGGATGCGCCCAACGCCAGGCTCCGCTCTTGCGTAAGGCACGACATGAGTGCAAACGCTTCCTCTTCAAAACTTGCCATTTACGGGGCCATTGGGGCCAACATTGCCATTGCTGCCAGCAAGTTCGTGGCAGCGGCGTTCACCGGGTCGTCGGCCATGCTCTCGGAGGGCATTCACTCGCTCGTTGATAGCGGCAATGGCATCCTCATCCTGCACGGCGTGCGGCAGGCCGAGAAGCCGGCCGATGCCCGCCACCCCTTTGGGCGCAGCAAAGAGCTCTATTTCTGGGCCCTGATTGTGGCCATTCTGGTGTTTTCGGTGGGCGGCGGCATGTCGTTTTACGAAGGGATAGAGCACCTCAAGCACCCCGCCCCCATCACCGACCCCACCTGGAACTACTGGGTTCTGGGCCTGTCGCTGGTTTTCGAAAGTATTTCCTGCTATCTGGCCTTCAAGGCTTTCAATGCCGACCGAGGCGATGCCGGCTTCTGGGCCACTCTGCGCCGCAGCAAAGACCCGTCGGTATTTGCCATTTTGCTCGAAGACCTGGCCGCGCTGCTGGGCCTGGTGATTGCGCTGGCCGGCGTGTACTTCGGGCACCTGCTGAACAATCCGTACCTCGACGGGGCGGCTTCCATTGGCATCGGCACGCTGCTGGTGGGCGTGGCCATTTTCCTTATTTATAAAACCAAAGGCCTGCTGATAGGCACGGGCGTAGACGACGAAACGCTGGAGAACATCAAAAAAATCGTGCGCGCGCGGCCCGATATCGACCAAGTAGGCCCGCCGCTCACTACCTACCTCGGCCCTACCGATGTAGTGCTGGCCCTCGATGTGGAATTCGCCCACCATCTCACTTCCGAAGAGGTAGAGCGGGCCATCGACGGCCTGCAGGATGCCATCCGGGCCCAATATCCAGAGATGAAGCGCATTTTTATCGAGGCCAAATCCCTATCTGACCGCGCCCGGGCCCAGCCGGCCGACTAGCCCCACCCCCGCCCTACCGGTGCCCAACCATAACCCCGGCGGCCTTGCCGGGGTAAAACAAGCGGCGGCCCGCACCAGCTCCTGAGCTGATGCGGGCCGCCGCTTGTTCCACGCAGCCCCCCGTTATGGCCCTTCCAACTCCCGCAAACAGCCCGTTCCGTTCTTTCTGGTGGGGCGGCTACGAATGCACCGACCAGCTCAACTGCTTCGGCCAGCGGGTCGATTTCCTGCCCCTCACCGGCCACTTGCAGCTCATCGATGAAGATTATGCGGCGCTGGCCCCGTTCAGCGTGGGCACCGTGCGCGAGGGCATCCGCTGGGCTCAGATTGAAAAAACGCCCTATCAGTACGACTTCAGCACGGTGCGGGAAATGCTGGCCGCCGGGCCGCGCCACGGCATTCAGCAGGTGTGGGACCTGTGCCACTTCGGCTACCCCGATGACCTCACGCCGCTGCACCCGCAATTTGCCCGGCGTTTTGCCGCGCTCTGCCGCGCCTTCGTCGCGTTCTATCGCGGCCAGCGGCCCGACGATGTGCTCATCGTCACGCCCATCAACGAAGTGAGCTTCATTTCCTGGCTGGGCGGCGATGCGCGGGGCACCACGCCCTACTGCAACCACCAGGGCTGGGAGGTGAAATACGGCCTGATGCGCGCCTACATCGAAGGAGCCCACGCCCTGCGCGAGGCCGACCCAACTATCCGCATGCTCAGCACCGAGCCGCTGGTGAACATAGTGCCGCCACTCAATGCCTCAGCCCGTGAGCGGCGTTGGGCCCGCGAAGCCCACGACAACCAGTTTCAGGCCACCGACATGCTGAGCGGGCGCATGTGCCCCGAGCTGGGCGGCCACGAAGGCCTGCTCGACATCGTGGGCTTCAATTATTACTACGACAACCAGTGGCAGAACGGCACCCCCAACAAGCTGGGCTGGCGCGATGACGTGCCCGACCCGCGGTGGGTGCCGCTGCGCGAGCTGCTGCGCGCCGCCCACCGCCGCTACGGCCGCCCCTTCGCCCTCACCGAAACCAGCCACCCGGGCGTGGACCGCCCCGCCTGGCTGCGCATGATTGCCGATGAATGCGCCGCCGTGCTCCGCCTGGGCCTGCCGTTTCAGGGCATCTGCCTCTACCCCATCATCGACCGGCCCGATTGGGACCACCTCGACCAGTGGCACCAGTCCGGCCTCTGGGATGCCGACCTGCGCCAGCCCGGCCCCGCCCGGGTGCTGCACCAGCCCAGCGCCGAAGCGTTGCTAACGGCCCAGAAGCTGGTTGGAGAAGAATTAAGAATGAAGAACTGACGTTGCGCAGGGTTTTGGTCGAATAAAAAGAACGTCATGCCGAGCGCAGCCGAGGCATCTTGCTCGCATCGTTCAACGATTGAGTTACTGTAGCCTGCGAGATGCCTCGGCTGCGCTCGGCATGACGTTCTTTTTAGTAACGTCCCTCACGCCCCCACCATTTTCAGCAGGCCCTGGTAAATAATATTATCCTTCCAGTACAGCTGCAATACCATGGGGATGTGGTGCCGGCCGGGAATAATGGTGTAAGGCGCCGGCTGGCCAATGGCCTTGAGCCGGTCGCGGAAGCGGCCCGAGCTGCCGCTGATGCTGGGGTAGGTTTCGCCGCCGATGTAGAAGATGAACGGCGGCATGCCCGCTTTAATCTTGTAGATGGCCGACTGCTGCTTCCATACGGCGGGGTCGTTGCCGAAGGGCACCTTGTACTTCTCGTCGCCCTCGTACTTCATTTCTTTGAGGTAGGAGTACATATCGAGTCCGGCGGGGTCGTCCATTATCGCGCCGCGCACGGGGTTTTGGGGCAGGCCGTGGGCGGCGAGCAGGGCGTCATCGGTTGCGAGCAGGGCGGCCAGGCCGCCACCGGCCGAGTGGCCCATCACGAACACGCGGGCGGGGTCGCCGCCGTATTGCTTGATGTTTTGCACGGTCCAGGCCAGGGCGCGGGCGCAGTCGGCGGCCTGCTCGGGTACGTGCACGGGCGGTGCCAGGCGGTAGTTGATGAGCACGGCCACCACGCCCTGCTTGGCTAGCCGCCGGCCGATGAAGGTGTAGATGTTTTTGCTGCCGCTCGTCCAGCTGCCGCCGTGGATGAACAGCACCACCGGGTAGCCGGCCGCGTTCGGGGCCGCTTTTTTGGGCGAATACACGTCCAGAATGTGGCGCTCTTTGTCGAAATCAGGGGCGGAGGCGGGCACGTAGGCCACGTCTTTGGTGCGGTGGCTGGGGCGGGCCACCACGTATTCGGTGGCCAATATTATTACGATGGCCGCTAGCAGCAGCGCTACGGGAGTAAGCAGGAAAAAACGACGCATAAGGTCAGGAAGCAGGAATGAAACCTCTGCCAATTGCCGGCAGAATGGCTCACCTACGCCCCAGGGCCGGCCACAGTTTGCCCGGGCCCGCTGCGGCGACGGCGGCCGGTCCGTGCCGGGCTTGGCTTTATCTTTGTCAGCAACCGCACCGGGCCCTTTTTTGAGTGGCTGGTGCTTTCTCATTATTTATTCGTAGCCGTGTTCATTTCCATCACCTTCAAATCTTTTTCGCAGGCGCTGGCCGCCGCACTGCTACTGGGCCTGCTGGCAGCGCCCGCCGCCCAGGCGCAGCGCAAGGGCAAGCCCGTGAACGCCGACGGCAGCCTGGCTGCCACGCCCCCGGCGCGGCCGGCCCGCCTGCTGCCGCTATTTGGCGGCCTCACGCCCGCCCAGGCCACGCAAATCATAGGCGAAGCCCAACTGAAAGCCATTGCCGCCAGCTTCGCGTCGCCGGCCGAGGCCAGCGCATTTTTTTCGACCAAGGGTTACGAATACCTCAACGAGAACCAGCCCGACACGGCGGCCTACCGCTTCAACCTGGCCTGGCTGCTGAATCAGCAAAATGCCGATGCCTACCGCGGCCTGGGCATCGTGGCCAGCGCCCAGCCCACGCCCGATGCCGCCATTGGCCTGCTCGCCAAGGGCCTGGCCCTGACGCCGGCCAGCGCGCCCATGCTCAGCGATTTAGGCACCAGCTACCTCATTCGCTACGGCCAGACCAAGAAGAAAAAGGACCTGACCGCCGGCATGGACCTGCTGCAGCGCGCCACCACCATCGACCCGGCCAACGCCGTGGCCTGGCAGCAGCAGGCCCGTGGTTTCTACTACCAGGAAAAATACGCCGAGGCCTGGGCCGCCGTACACAAAGGCCAGGCCCTGAGCGTGAGCAGCCTCGATTTCAGCCTCATCAGCGACCTGCTGGCCAAGCTGCCCGACCCCCAGGGTATCTTCAAATAAGCCGGGGGGGGTTAAACGGATTCCGGCGGTTTGGGCGTTGGGAACCGTACAAGCAGTTTTTTCATCTTATCTGGATAGTATGCGGTTTCAAGCGTTGATTTTGGGAGTAATGGCCGCTGGCCTCTTTAGCAGCCAGACGGCCCAGGCCCAGCACCAGCGCCAGGCGCGGTACTACAACCACCAGGGCCGCCCCTACTTCCGGGGTCCGCTGCACGTCACGCTCGGCGGCGGCACGGGGCTTTACAATGGCGACCTGGGCAACAGCCCCGGCGATAATTTCCTGGGCCCGGCCCTGAGTGCGGGCGTGCTCTACCGTCTCACGCCGCACCTGCACCTGGGCAGCGAGTTCTCCTACCTGAAGCTGGGCGCGCGCGACAAAGCCAAAGAGCGCGGCCTCGCCTTCACCAGCACCAATGGGCTGGGCACGGTGCTGCTCCGCTTCGATTTGCTGCCCGATGAGTCGGTGTTTGCCGCTTCCATGGCCGAAGCGCCGATTTTCCAGCTCTACGTGCAGGGCGGCGCGGGCCTCTTGCTTTATGACCCCAAATCCTACGTCGGCACCGAGCGCGCCACTGGCGGCACTTCCTTCCTGGCTCCGGAACGCAACGACTACCCCGCCCTGGCCGGCGTGGCCCCGGTGGGGGCCGGCTTCACGGTACGCCTCATCGACAAGCTGCGCGTGGGCCTCGAAGGCAACTACTACTTCACCACCACCGACCATCTCGACGATATTAACCTGCGTCTCGGCGGGGCCTCGGCTAACAACGACGGCTTTGGCACCGTGATGCTCAAGCTGGATTACTCGCTGGAGTAAGCCTCGGCGCTACCCAAAATCAGGCACAAAAAAGAGGCCCGTCAGCAATGCTGACGGGCCTCTTTGGTTGACCTCAGAAGGAAGACTATTCCTTCACGAAGCGCTGGTGGTACACTTTCTGGCCGTCACTCACGGTCAGGGTATACATGCCCTTGGCAAGGCGGCTGATTTGCAGCGTACCGTTGCTGAAGGACAGGCCTTCGATGCGGGCACCGCGCACGTCGCTCACGACCACGCTGGTGATGGCCGAGTTATCGGTCAGGGCTACGTTGAGCATCTCCGTGGCCGGGTTGGGGTACAGCACCAGGCTGCGAACCTCGGTGGTACCCGTGGTAGTGCCGGTGAGGGTGGCCGGAGCCAGGGCAGCACCGCCGGTGATGTTGACCGTGTAGTCTTCGGTTTCGCCGTAGCTGTAGCTGTTGCAGCTGGTGGTAGCCGAGTTGTCGCTCAGTACTACCCGCATGCGGGTGGTGCCGTTTTTGGCCGTGGTGGGTATCGTGAAAGCAAACGAGCGGGTAGTGGTGCTGCTGCTGGCAGCAGCATTGATGACCAACTCACCGGCATCGGTGAACAGCCCGTTCTTGTTGTAGTCGATGTACATTTTCACGTACTCACTGTAGGCCGTGCCCACGAAACCGGCCGATACGGAGAAGGTCTGCGAAACACCGGCCGTGAGGCTGGGGGCCGTCAGGGCCGTGCCGTTGTAGTAGCCGGCGTCGGCACCCGAGGTGCGGGCCAGGGTACCTACGGCAACGTAGTCGATGAACTCATAAGCCTGGCTGGTGCCCTTGCTGGTGCAATAGGTAACAGTGGGGGGAGGCGTGGTGCCGGCCGCAGCGCCTACGCCCACGGCAAACCAGGCGTTGGTAACGGCCGTGACCTGGGCCGAACCGGCACCGTACAGGTCGGTAGCGGCCTGGATGGAGAATGAGCGGGCCTGCGCGTAAGTCGAGCTGGCCGTCATGTACACGCTTTCCATGCGGTAGGCAATTTTAGCCGCGGCATCGATGCCCACGCCCGTCACGCTGTACACGCCCCCGCCTTCGTTGGTGCCGGCTTTGCCCACGGTCAGGATGTAGAACCAATGGTTGAGCACGCCCGAGTTGGTGTGCACGCCGCCGTTGTCGCCCGTGCCGGTGTACCAGTTCACGCCCTTGTAGTAGGCGGGCTGACCCAGCGACTTGGGGTCGCTCATCGAGCGCAGCGCTACTTGTACTTTGTCGATTTCCTCGCCAATCAGCCAGGTCGACTTGGCTTTTACGCCCCCCGAAGTGAAGCCCAGGGTAGCTACGGCATAGGCCTCAATCGAAGCGCCCCAGATGTCGGACAGGCCTTCGTTCATTGCCCCCGACTCGTTCGAGTAAGTCAGGTTGGCGGTTTTTTCGCACACGGCGTGGCCGATTTCGTGGCCGCACACGTCCAGCGAGGTCAGCGGGCGGAAGCGCGTCGCGCCGTCGCCGTAGGTCATCACCGAGCCGTTCCAGTAGGCATTCTCATAGCCAGCACCACCGGGCACGTCGTCGAAGTGGACGTAGCTTTTGATTTTGGCGCCGGCGTTGTCGTAGGAGTTACGGCCGTGCACGTTCTTCCAATAGTCGTAGGTAGCCTGCGCGCCCACATGGGCATCACCGGCAATGTTGTCGAAGTTGGCGTTGTTGTATTCGGTGGCCGTCCAGTTATTGTCGGCATCGATGAAGTCAACGGCGGCGGTGTAGCTATTGCCTTTTCTGGCGTTGTAGGTTTCGATGCCCAGACCACGGGTGGTGCCTTCGCGCAGAAAGAAGCCACCGGTGGTAGTGCCGTCGGCAAAAGAACGGGTGCCGCTGTAGGCCGTAGCAAAGGTGCCGGTAGCCGCCGCGTGCTTGATGATGGCATCGGTCAGCACCACATTACCGTTCTGGGCATCCACATAAATAAACGCCCGGCTGATGGGCTGCGCGGCGTACACGTTGAATTTCCAGGCCAGCACTAAAGTGCCGGTGCTGGTGGCCCGCACAACCACCAGCTCGCCTTTGGGGCGGTACGTGGCGGCATCGGCGTCGGTGGTCTGCCACATGTATTTGTTGGCACCTACGTGGGCCAGGGCCTGCGTCAAAGCTGCGCTCTCACCCAGCGAAGGCGTGATATTGAGCTTCGAAATCTTCTCGAAATCGCCGCTGATGCTTTCGATAGCTCCGCCTTTGGCGTGCACCGTATAGTCGGCGTGCTCTACCCGGATGCCTTGGTAGTACTGCGCGAATTTCTGGTGCGTGAACCCGAGCTGGTCAGTTTCAGCGGTGCGGGCCACCATTTGGTCGGCGGTGGTCAGGCCCAGCTCCTGGCGCAGCACCTGGTTGGCATCAGCCCCGCGGTAGGCCATTTTGCCTTCGGCGTTGAACTGCACCAGCACGGGCTGGTTATCTTCACCCAGCACTTTGCTTTGGATACGCGAGGCATCCTGCGCCTGGGCCGAAGCCAATGTGCCGAGCATGAGTAATGCAGCGGCGGAGTATTGTTTCTTCATGAAAATACGTTGAGGGTTATGATTGGGTTTGTTAAACAGAAATTAAATTTCTATTAATTAACGAGCCGCAACCTATGACTTTTAATTATGAAACCCTACTCTTTTTGCAAAATCAATCGAAAAAGACCGAATTTTGCACGTTTCATGAACAACTGATGAAGGCTAAATTGCATTACCGCCAATTGAAGTATTCCTTAAATCAGAATGCCGCCTTTGGTGCAATTCTTGCTAGGGCTTGCCCGCGCTCAGGTAGTCGGCAGTAAGCGTTGCTAAGGTCTTCACGCCCAGCGTGAGGCCGCTCTCATCGATGCGGAAGCCGGCCGTGTGGTGGTCGGCGGTGGTGGCTGGGTCCTGCCCCTTGGTCATACCGCCCACGAAGAGGAACAGCCCCGGCACTTTTTCCTGGTAAAAGGAGAAATCCTCGGCCCCGGTCACGGCCTTGATTTCGCGCACGTGGGCCGCGCCGGCGGCCGCCTGCAGCGTGGGCAGCATGCGGGCCGTGAGGGCGGGGTCGTTGGTGGTCACGGGCACATAGGGCTCGATGGTGACCTCGGCGGTGGCCCCGGCGCTCTCGGCAATATTGGTGGCAATGCGCCGGACGGAGGCCCAGATTTGCTTCTGCACCTCGGGGTTCAGCGCCCGGATGGTGCCCGTCAGCTCCACGTCGGGCGGAATGACGTTGTAGCGCACGCCGCCGTTGATGGTGCCCACCGTGACCACGGCCGCGTCGTCAATCAGCTTCACCTGCCGGCTCACGATGGTTTGCAGGCCCATAATAATCTGGGCGGCCGTCACCACCGGGTCCACGCTGTTCCAGGGGTAGGCCCCGTGCGAACCTTTGCCGAGTATTTTGATGGCAAACCGGTCGGAGGATGCCATTTCGCCGCCCGAGCGGTAGGCCAGGTTGCCCACTTCGGTCTGGGCATTGATGTGCACGCCGAACACGGCATCGACCCTGGGCTTGTCGAGCACGCCTTCCTTCACCATGAGCTTGGCGCCGCCTTCCACGCCGGGCAGCGAGCCTTCCTCGGCAGGCTGGAAGATGAACTTAACGGTGCCCGGCAAGTCGGCTTTCACCTGGCTCAGCACCTCGGCCGCGCCCATGAGCATGGCTACGTGGGTGTCGTGGCCGCAGGCGTGCATCACACCCACGGGCTGGCCCAGGTAGGTAGTTTTGACTTTGGAGGCGAAGGCCAGCTCGTTGGCTTCGGTGAGGGGCAGGCCGTCCATATCGGCGCGCAGGGCCACCACGGGGCCGGGCTTGCCGCCGCGCAGCACGCCCACCACGCCGGTGCGGGCTACGCCGGTCTGCACTTCAATGCCCAGTTTTTTGAGGTGCGCGGCGATGAGGGCGGCGGTGCGGGTTTCCTGGTTGCCCAGCTCGGGGTGCTCGTGGATGTCGCGCCGCCAGGCAATGACTTTGGGCTCTTCCTGGGTGGCCAGTTGGGCGATACGGGCGTTGAGGGCGGCGTTTTGGGCGTGGGCGGCGGGGCTGGCCAGGGCCAGCAGCAGGCCGGCGGGCAGGGCCGCAGTTAGAATTCGCATGAGGATAACAGGATTGGTGAGAGCGGGCAAGCCCGACAGGGAGCCGTTGGGCAGCAATGTTACGCCAGGGCTACCAAGTAGCGCGCTACTGTTCAGTCGGTGGCGTATTTTTGCGCTTTGCTTTAGCTCTCAAACAGTTTCTACCGTCGTTGTTGTGGCCACTCTCCTGAAATCCTTCGCTGCACCCACCGCTGCCACTGTGCCACACGCAGAATCTGGGAAGCCGCAGAAGTGGCCCCAGGCCTGGGCACAGACCAGCTTCCGGCTCCGGCTGGGCCTGATAGCGGCGCTGCTGCTGGGCTTGCTGCCGGTGGTGCCGGGCTTCTACCATTTTATCCAGTCGCGCCCCGGCCAGCTGCTGGCCGACCCGCTGTTGGCGCTGCTGCCAGCGCACGACGTGTCGGTGCCCACGTTCGCACTGATTTACGGGGCCATCGCGGCCACGCTGGCCTACCTACTGCCCCGGCCGCAATTGCTGCTGCGGGCGCTGTGGGCCTATTATCTCCTGCAATTGCTGCGCATGGCCACGCTGTGGCTGCTGCCGCTGGAGCCCCCCTCTACCCTGCTCCCACTGCACGACCCGGTGATGGACCACCTCTTCGCGGTGACGACCCAGCCCATCGTGCGCGACTTATTTTTCTCGGGCCACACCGCCACCATGGCGCTGCTGGCGCTGGCCGGCCGGGGCCGCCGCTGGCGCACGGCGCTGGGCCTGCTCACCGGGGCCGTGGGCCTGCTGGTGCTGGTGCAGCGCGTGCATTACTCGTACGACGTGCTGGCCGCGCCGTTTTTCGCCTGGGGCGCGTACTGGCTGGCGGGGCGGGTCACGCGGCAGTAGCCGTCATTGCTCCGCTCCGCTCGCAATGACGGGCTTTCCCTACAAATACTTCTCGTAAATCCCGGCCGCAATCTTCTCCACTAGGCCCTTGGGCACCAGGCTGGTGAGGCCGGCCGACACCTTATTGAGCACGCCGGGGATGATTTCGGCCTCGCCGGCCAGCATACCGGTTACGGCAGCCTCGGCCACGGCCTCGGCGGTCATCGATACTTTGTTGGCGGTGGCTTGCAGCTCGGCGCCCATGCCGGCGCGGTCGGCGAAGCTGGTGGTGGTGGCCCCGGGGCTGATGCAGGTTACCGACACGTTGCTGGTTTTCAGCTCGTAGCGCAGGCCGCGGCTGAAACTCAGCAGAAACGCCTTGCTGGCCGCGTAAAGGGCCAGCGAGGGCACGGCCTGGTAGGCGGCGGTGCTGGCCACGTTCAGCACATAGCCTTTGGGGGCCTGGTGCAGGGCGGGCAGCAGGGCGTGGGTGAGGGCCACGGGCAGGTGCATGTTCAGCTGGAGCATGTTCTGCTGCTCAGCCAGACCAAGCTGCTCGAAACGGCCCCAGAGGCCATAGCCGGCGTTGTTGACGAGGACGGCCAGTTGGTCGGTTTGCTGGGTGGCCCAGGCGGCCACGGTTTCGGCGGCGGCGGGGACGGCCAGGTCGGTGGCCAGCACGCGCGCCTGGCGCTTATACCGGGTGCCGATTTCCAGCGCCAGGACTGTGAGCTGGTCTTCGGACCGCGCCACGAGGAGCAGGTCGTAGCCGCGCTGGGCGAGCTGGAGGGCGATGGCGCGGCCAATGCCACGCGAAGCGCCGGTAACGAGAGCGTAGGCCATGTCTAGATTGAAAAAGATTAATTGATTTACTCCTAAAACGTCATGCTGAGCGGAGCCGAAGCATCTCGCTCGGAGTAGTGACTCAATCAATTGAATTACTGCTGCACGCGAGATGCTTCGACTCCGCTCAGCATGACGTTCTTTTTTCTCTGCCCGGTCTATTTAACCAGGTGCAGGAAGCGCAGGTAGAATGGCGTGGGGCTGGCCTCACTTTTCGGCTGGTACTTGCCCGCGATGATGGGCACGTACATCACGCGGCGGCGGCTGGCCGCGCCGGTGAGCGGCGACTGGGCCACGCGGTGCCACATGCGGCCGTCGTGCACGGTGAGGTCGCCGGGCTCGGTTTCGATGGCTATTTCGTTGGGGTCGTAGAACACGTCCTTGTAGTATTTCTTGCGAAACAGCATCTTGTGCAGGCCCTGGCGGTGGGTGCTGGGAATAATGCGCAGGCCGCCGTTGGTGGCCTTGGTGCCGTCGAGGTGCAGGCCCACGTTCAGCATCGGGCCGATGCGCTTGCCGTAGAACACGTCGCGCAGCGAGTCGGTGTGCCAGCCCATCTGCGAAAACTCGGAGCCTTCCACGTTCACGTAGTGGTTCACCACGAGGCCATCCTTTTCGTTTTCGCCCACCCGGCCGCCTTCGGCTTCGAGCAAGGGAAAGAGGGCTTTGAAACGTTCATCCTGAAGCAGTTCGTGCAGCACGGGGTGGTGCTGCGAGGCAAAAGCGAAGCGCTGCACGATGGGGGAGCCGTCCACGTCATGGCCGTACTTGATGGGCACGCCATTTACTTTCTCCACGCCCGCGGCCAGCCAGCTGGCCTGCACTTCCTGCGTAGCACTCAGGATTTGCCGCACAACCTCGGGCGACGCGAAGGGACGAAAGTGGAGGAAACCATATTTAGCAAAAAAAGCCTTTTGCTCGGCGGTAAGGGCGCTGCCAAGCGTAAAGCGGGGGTAGTCAGAGGATAGGGCCATAACAGAAAAGTGGCGGCTGGCAGGTATTCCTGGCAGCACACAAAGGTAACACGTCTGGCCTAGCCCCTGCCAGTGATGCACGGGCGAAGTCCAGCGCGGGGGCTATAACCAAGCCGTTACGTGAGGGTTTCGAAAGAACTAAATACGCTTGAGCCAAGTGAACAGATTATGAACGTTTCGGAGCCAGCGACCAGGGCCTTACTATACTTTATTCGGTGCCACTAAAGGACTTGATTTCTCCGCTTGGGTTGCTGTCGACAGCCAAAATTGAGGGCTGCAACCAGACGAAGCAATTGGCCCGAAGCATGAGTCAGAAAGCCAAAAGCATGTATATTTTCAGCCCATTCCGCCTCTTTCCCGCCCTGCCATGCTCCTGTTGCCAACCTTCAATGCCGCCCTGCAGCCCTGTCCGGTAAGTCCGGCCGCTTTTGAGGCGCACGAAAAAGGGCACTTCTGCGGCAGCTGCCAGCGCGTGGTGCAGGATTTCAGCCAGAGCCCTAACCCGGTGGCCGACCTGGCCGCCGCCCGCGCCGCCGCGCCCGACGGGCGGGTGTGCGGCAGCTTCCGGCGAACCCAAACCATGGCCCCGCCGCCCCTGACGCGGCGGCTGCGCTGGTTTCTGCTGGCGCTGGTACTGGTGCTGGGCCAGGGCCTGACGGCGCACGAGGCGCTGGCGCAGGTGCGGCAGCCGGCTCAGAAGCAGCAAAAACCGCTGGCCTCCAGGCGACGTGCCCCACTGCCGCCCGACGAAAACCCGAACAGAGTTTATGGTAGCATTATGGAAATGATGCCCGTCTTCCAGGGTGGTGGCAACCGCGAGCTGATACAATACATCCAGCAACAAGTGATTTGGCCACAGGAAAATGGCAAAATCGTATTAGCAGAAGGTCGGCTTTTCGTGAGTTTCAGCGTGGGTTCCGATGGCTTGGTGCGAAATGCCGAGATTCTTAAAAGCTTTAACTCCCGGTTTGATGAGGCCGTGTTGCAGGTAGTACGCGCCTTGCCACCTTTCGAGCCCGGACTACAAAACGGGCTACCCGTTTCAGTCAGCATGACGCTACCCATTACCTTCAAATTGAAATAATTACTTGGGGCAACCGGAAACGCGCTATTTTTCATGCATTCCGGCCAAAATTCCCCACCTTCACCCTTCTGCATCTCATCACCTAACCCCCGCCCTCCCCATAATGGTCTTTACTCCCAGCCCCATGCTCCTCAAGCTGCTGTACACGCGCGGCAGCCTGCACAACCTGCCCCAGGACGCGGGCGTGGCTTTCAGCATCAAAAACCGGCTCGACACGGTGACCATCACCGGGTTCCGGCAGGTGCAGATTGGCGATTTGGTGATTCCGGCCGAGAAAATCAGGGTTGATTTGGGCAACGGGGAGTACCGGGCCGCCGCCGACATCGACGCCGACGGGCAGGCCATTGAGCTGCCCGTGGGCCGCTCCCTGATGATTCTGCTCGACGCGCCGCCGCTGGTGGAGGGCATTCACGCGGTGCAGGTCTGGTTTTCGACCGATGCCTTCGGCGACCTGCACGTGGAGGTGGAAGACGCCATCGTGAGCGTGGCCAATACCAAGCCCCGCATTCCGCGCTCCGAGGAAGACGACTATTCCGAAGCCGCCATCGCGGCCCGGCAGCGCTTCGCCGAGCAGTTTTCGGGCAAAGAATTCAAACACCTCAAGCACTACTCCTTCGATGCCCACCAGCTGCAGGGCAACTGCGAGCATTTCATGGGCGTGGCCCAGATTCCGGTGGGCCTGGCCGGGCCGCTTACCGTGAACGGCGAGCACGCCCAGGGTGATTTCCTGATTCCGATGGCCACCACCGAGGGCACGCTGGTGGCCAGTTACAACCGCGGCATTCAGCTGCTCAACCTGTGCGGCGGCGTGAAATGCACCGTGATTGGCGATGCCATGCAGCGGGCCCCGGTATTCGTGTTTGACGATGCCCGGGGGGCGCGCGACTTCGGCCTGTGGGTAGAGGAGAACATCGACCAGATTCGGCCCCAGGCCGAAAGCACGTCGAGCGTGGCCAAGCTGCAATACATCGACACGTACTTGAGCAACAAGTTTGCCTACCTGCGCTTCAACTTCAGCACCGGCGACGCGGCCGGGCAAAACATGGTGGGCCGGGCCACTTTCGCGGCCTGCTCCTGGATTCTGGAGCATTACAAGGGCGCGAAGGTTGAGCATTTTTACCTCGAATCGAACTTCGCCACCGACAAAAAAGCCTCGCAAATCAACGTGATGCGCACCCGGGGCAAGCGCGTGGTGGCCGAGGCCGTGGTGAAGCGCGACGTGCTGATGCAGCGCATGCGCGTGACGCCCGAGCAGCTGGCCTACCACGGGCAGGTGAGCAACGTGGGAGCCTTCATTTCGGGGGCCAACAACAACGGCGCGCACTCGGCCAACGGCATCACGGCCATGTTCATCGCCACCGGCCAGGACGTAGCCAACGTGAGCGAGTCGAGCGCCGGCATCCTGTATTCGGAAGTCAACAAGGACGGCGACCTCTACATCAGCATCACCATTCCCTCGCTCATCGTGGCCACGCACGGCGGCGGCACCAGCCTGGCTACCCAAAACGAATGCCTGCAAATGCTGGGCTGCGTGGGCCGGGGCACGGTGCGCAAGTTTGCCGAAATAGTGGCCGGCGTGGTGCTGGCCGGCGAGCTCAGCCTGGGCGCGGCCATCAGCAGCTCCGACTGGGTGAGCAGCCACGAGCAGTACGGCCGCAACCGCTAAGCCCGGCACGAGTACCCCGAATTTCCAATTCGGCCCGTCCGCGCATTTTGGCCCGTGTGCGCAGTATAGCACGGTCGTTCTGCCGCCCCAGCCGGGCCGGATTGGAAATTCGGGGTACCCCGCCTCACCGCCTTAAATAGCCATTATAGCAGTTTCCGAGTCAGTGTACATTTTTGAAAATAGTTAAAAGTTGAGAGTTAAAACCCAATACGTCTGATTTTTAACTTTTAACTCTCAACTTTTAACGCTGTACATGGACTTGGAAACTGCTCTAAGGGCCCACCCGCCCACAGCTTTCCCTACAACCCAACCATGCTGACCCGATTTGTGACTGGGCTGGGCCTCGGGCTGGCCCTGCTAGCCAGCCCGGCCCGGGCCCAGACCGGACGCGACCTGTACGATATCAGTGCCGCGCTTTACCTGAATGCCAACTCGCCTAACGCCCTCGCCCGCCGCGCGAAGGAGCTGACGGAGTCGCCGGATTCCTACCTGGTGTCCATCGACCAGCCCGGCACGCTGGTACTGGCCAACCAGCGCCGGGTGCGGGTGCCCGCCCTGCGCTACAACGTGGCCCTGAACCTGCTCGAAGCCCAGGACTCGACCGGCAGCCACCTGTGGCCGCCCGGCAGCCTCGACGGCTTTTACCTGGGCCGGGGCCCCGATGCGCGCCACTTTCGCAGCTCCTACGTGCGCGATGGGGGCCGCGTCCTCACCTTCGTGGAAATGCTGACCGCCGATGCCGCCCCGCTGCGGCTGGGCGTGCGGCACACCTACCACCACACCGATTTGGAGCTGCACCCCGTGTTGCGCACGGAAGTCAGGAAGGCCCTCACCGAAATCAACCAGACCGTACTGGCCGGCCCCGGCAACGGGAGCGCCGAGCCGTTGCGCCCCCTCACGCTCAACGAGCGTAGTGTGCTGCGGCTGTTTGGCACCCGCGCCCCGCAAGTAGCCCAATTTGCCGCCCGCGAAAACCTCGCCTACACCGACCTGGCGCAGGTGCTGCGCATGGTGAAGCACTATAATTCTCTATCGTTGAATTAGTTTCTTTCTGCTTTTGATTGTCGGGGGCTCGTGGCTGGGCGGCCTGGCATGAAGATTGAAAATGCGCCCGCCACTACCGGCTTACCGCCAATGTTATCGTATTTTTGATACCCCTTTGCCCTCACGTTCTCATTCCCAATTATTAGTGAAGCATTCCTACTACGTTATTACGCTGATTCTGCTGCTGGGAGGACGGCCCATCCAGGCACTGGCGCAAGCTGCCCGCGACCAGGCCGAGGCCCGCACCATTTATCACCAGGCCAACAGCAAGCCCCAAAGCACTACCCTGCGGGCAGAGCTGACCAAGCATACCAGCGGCTTCTTTGGCGATGGCAGTTTTCAGCCTGGTGCCCTGCGCACCTTCGACGGCCGCTACCGCCCCGTGCCGGGCCTGCGCTTCCACGCCGGCTCGCACCTCATCGAAGCCCAGGACTCGATTGATACCGACTCGACGCACTTGTGGCCCGTGGGCAGCCTGCGCGGCTTCGACCTCGGCACCGCCGATGGGCCCGGCACGCCGCCCGTGCGCCGCTTCCGCCCGCGCCTGGTGAAGGAAGGCAGCGCCGGCACCCGCCGCGATTTCGTGGAGGTGCTCACCGCCGTCGATGCCGGCCCGCTGCTGCTGGCCTGGCTCTACGCCTCGGGGGCCGATGCCACGGCGGGCCGGCTCTCCTTTGCGCCCCTGCTGCTGGCGGGTGCCGGCAATGCCCCCGAAGAGCCCTTGCATCCCCTCGACCTGAACCAGGCCGCCGTGCTGCGCCTGTTCGGTAAGCGCGCCGCCGACATGCGCACCTTCGCCGACGCCCAACGCCTGCACTTCGACCAGCCCACCGAAGTGGCGCGCATCATCGACCACTACAACCGGGTGGCGGTGGTGAAATAGCCCGGCCCGCGGTTCCTCAGTAAAAACAAAAAAAGCCGACCCTTCCGGGCCGGCTTTTTTGTGCCGTTGCGCGCTGGCGCTAGAGCGGGTCGGCGGTGACTTTGAAGCGCGAGTCGGCCCGCACGGTGATTTCGCGGGCAACGGCCTGGCCGGTGGTCACCTTGGTGGTGAGCGTATAGCTGGACGACTTCAGGTAGCTATCCAGCTTGGCGTTGGTCGAAATCAGGTCGATGCTGCTAACGCCGCGTGGCACCTGGTCGAGGTAGGCCATTCTAATTTGGTCGTTGGCGTTGGTGCTGATGAAGATTTCAATTTTCTGGAGAAAATCGAAATTCTGCCCGCTGGGGTCGGTGATGGTGAGCGACAATTTATTCAGGCTCACATCCTTCACCAGGTCGGCGCGGGTGTTGTTGTTTTTGAACGAATCCTCCGACTTAGTGGCCACCGTGAGCGGCGTAAGCGCCACCACCGAGCCGAACAGCGGCGTGGCCGGAATACGAATGCTTTGGCTGTCTTCGATGTAGAAAGTGAGCAGCTGCTCGATTTTCTTGCAGCCGGTGAATACGAGAAACAGTGCCAGTGGCACCAAAAAGAGGGCTTTTTTCATAAAATATCAATCGATTATTGGGTTGAGACAGCAAAGGTCGGGCCATTGGTTCCTGGTCGAAGGCAGCCGCGCCTTAGTCCATCATGTCGGCCGCCCGGGGCGGGTCGGGCACGAAACCGGGGTTCCAGCTCATGGGGTAGCGGCCGTCCACGTAGGGCAGTGCCGCCTCGGTGAGGTAGAGCGGGCGAAACGTGTCGACCATCACGGCCAGCTCGTGGGTTTCTTTTTTGCCGATGCTGGCTTCCACGGTGCCGGGGTGCGGGCCGTGCGGCAGGCCGGTGGGATGCCAGGTGAACGAGGCCAAATCGACGCCTTTGCGCGACATGAAATTGCCGGCCACATAATAGAGCACCTCGTCCGAATCGACGTTGGCGTGGTTGTAGGGCGCCGGAATGCTGAGCGGGTGATAGTCGAACAGACGCGGCACGAAGGAGCAGATGACGTAGTTGTGCCCCTCAAACGTCTGGTGCACGGGCGGTGGCTGGTGCAGGCGGCCGGTTATCGGCTCAAAATCGTGAATACTGAAGGCGTAGGGGTAGAAATAGCCGTCCCAGCCCACCACGTCGAAAGGCGAATGCGCGTAGGTCAGCTCGTGCAGCAGGCCTTCTTTCTTGACGTGCACCACGTAGTCGCCCTCGGGCAGGTCATCCAGAATCAGCTCCGACGGCGGGCGGATATCGCGCTCACAATAGGGCGAATGCTCCAGCAACTGGCCGAAATGGTTGCGGTAGCGCCGCACCGTTTCCACGGGGCTGAACGACTCCACAATCATCAGCCGCACCGGGCCTTCCTCAAAGTGCAGCTGATGAATGACCGTGCGCGGCACCACCACGTAGTCGCCGGGCTCGAAAGCCACTTTGCCCATCTGGCTCCACAATTCACCCCGGCCTTCGTGCACGAAAATCACTTCGTCGGCTTGGGCATTTTTGTAGAAATAATCCATCCGCTTGTCCGTGGGATTGCAGATGCTCATCGTCACGTCGGCGTTGCCGAGCAGGGTTTGGCGGGCGGTCAGGTAGTCGCCGCCGGTGCTGGTCTGGGCCAGCGTGCGCAGGTGCTCGGGCTGGAGCGGCCGGTCTTTCAGCAGCTTGGGCGAATACGGCCGGGGCGTGCCCACGTGCTTGATTTGGGTGGGCGGATGCACGTGGTAGAGCAGCGACGACACGCCGTGAAAACCCTGCGTGCCCACCAGCTGCTCCGAATACAGCGTGCCGTCGGGCTGGCGAAACTGGGTGTGGCGCTTGCGCGGAATCTGGCCGAGGCGGTGGTAATAAGCCATAATACAAGGGGTGGGATTAGGACCGTGAAGGTAAGAACGAGTACCGCGAAATTTCATTTCGCCCCCGCGCAGCTCGCCCGTCGTTCCGTTTGCCCCCGCGCAGCTCGCCCATCGTTCGGTTTGCCCCCGCATAGTTCGCCCATCGTTCGGGTGTCGGGCGGGGGCGAAATGAAATTTCGCGGTACTCGTTCTACTTCCCCAGCAGGGCCAGCTGGGCGGTGCTGTCGTTCACGGCGTGCAGGGCGCGCTGCAATTCCGGGTCCTGCTCGCGCAGCACCGTGTAGTAGGCCACCGGCCCGTAGGCACTGCGGGCAATGAAGGCCTTGAGCAGGTTGCGCAGCAGCGGCGCGCAGCGGCGCACGGCGGCTACGTCAGTGTTCACGCCCACCTGAGCAGCCTGGGCGGCCAGGCTCACCAGCTGCGCATCCGTGATGCGGAAAGTGGCGTTGAACTGCTCGAAGCGCAACCCCTCCAGTTCGGCTTTGTGGCCCTGGTAGAAGTTCAGGGCAAAGGCCCGGGCCACGCCGCGGCTCAGCAGCCGGGTGTAATAGGCCGAGTGGGCCAGCGTATCGCGGGGCACGAATATGTCGGGCATGATGCCGCCCCCGCCGTACACCGTGCGGCCGTGGTCGGTGCGAAAACGCAGCGCTTTGGCAAAATGTACGCTGTCGGCCGATTGCAGCTCGCCCCGGGCCGAGCGGCCGGTGAGCTCGGCGCTGTATTCGGCGTAGTTGGCCCCGTAGGGTTTCTGGATGGAGCGGCCGGCTGGCGTGTAGTAGCGGGCAATGGTGAGGCGCAGCTCGCCACCGTCGCTCAGGGCGATGGGCTGCTGCACCAGGCCTTTGCCGAAGGTGCGGCGGCCCACCAGCAGGGCGCGGTCGTGGTCCTGCAGCGCGCCGGCCACTACTTCGGCGGCCGAAGCGCTGCCCTCGTCCACCAGCACCACCAGGGCTCCTTCTTCAAACTCGCCGGCCACCCGGGCGTAGGTCTGGGAGTCGTACTGCTCGCCCTTGCCGTCGGTGTACACGATTTTGCGCGAGCCGGCGATGAACTCGTCGGCCAGGCGGGTGGCGCGGTCGAGATAGCCGCCGGGGTTGCCGCGCAGGTCCAGCACGAGGCGGGTGAGGCCCTGCCGGCGCAAATCGGCCAGCGCGGCCTTAAATTCATCGTAAGTATTCGAAGCAAAGCGGCTCACTTTGATGTAACCGGTCTGCTCGTCGACCAGGTAAGCCGCATCGACTGAAGTGTTGGGAATGCGGCTGCGGGCAATGCTCAGGCTGAGCGGACGCGGCTGATGGCGGCGGCGCAGCTCCAGCACCACGCTGCTGCCGCGGGGGCCCCGCAGCAGCTCGGTGAGGCGGGCCGTGGTGAGGCGCGCCCCCGACACCCGCTTGCCGCCCAGGCTCAGAATCTGGTCGCCGGGCTGCACGCCGGCCTGCTCGGCCGGGCCACCGCTGAGCGGGGCCACCACGGTCATGGTATCGCGAAAGAGGTTGAACTCGATGCCCACGCCGTCGTAGTCGCTTTGCAGGAAGGAGTCGGTTTTCTCGCGGTCGCGGGCCGGGATGTACACCGAGTGCGGGTCGAGCTTTTCCAGCATCTGCACCACGGCGTAATCGGCCAGGCCCTCCGTATCGACGGAATCGGCGTAGTCGCGGTCCACGTAGCTCAGAATTTCCTTGAAGCGCAGGTAGCCGCGGGCCGTGGCATCGGGGTTTTCGGACGAGGGCCGGAACGGATTATTCGCTACCAGCACCCCGCAACTCATAGCCAGCAGCAGCAAAGCCGTTTGCCGCAGCCAGCCGCGCCGCCACCAGGCAGTAGCGGGCCGACCAATTTCCGGGGCAGCGGGCGATGAAACGGGCATGAACTGGGTAGAAATAGTAGCGTATAGAAGAGAGCTGATTCAACCTCAAATTTATTGAAACTTTTCCGGCTAAGTGGTTAAAAGAATGCCCATTGCACTATTTCTTGCAGCAATGCAAGAGTTTATCTTAAAAAGGCTATAATACGACTTTGTTACCGGCATATTACAATTATAAACTACCTGCTGAAATACGTTAAAACCTCACGCAATCTATGATTTTTTTCAGAAAACAATGCCGGCTTTTAGCCCAACGCGACCATTTGCACGGCGGGTAAAATCGTTGGCCCCGCCACTGCTTCTGAAGCCCCGGCAGATACGATGCGTGCAAGCACCTGGATTGATACCACTGACTACCAGCCACAAGTACCGTGTCAAAAAAGGGCAGTGGTCTACAGCAACGTGCAGTAGGAATGCGCCACGGCGCGTTCAGTCGTTGAACAACCGCGTCGGACTCGTGCAGGCGGAGAACGCGCCATGGCGCGTTCCTACCTCATCACCCGATATTAGACCACTGCCAAACAAAGAAAGGGCTGGTCTGAAACAGACCAGCCCTTCCCCTACTATTATTACTTACTTAACCCAAGTTGCGGACTATATGCCGGCTTGGTCGAGGGCGTGCACAAAGATGAAGAGGACGATTTTGAGGAAGAAACCTTGGGCCGTAACGGCATGAATTTGCTTGGGAAAGCGGGCCGTGA